>JAFLCM010000182.1 GCA_017303565.1 Planctomycetota bacterium | reverse complement strand
GCGACACCGGCAACATCAACGCCTGCGGCGCGGTGTCCTACTCCTCCTCGGTCTGCGCCGAGGCCCGCATCGTCAAGCCCGCCATCAAGCTCGTGAAGACCGAGCCCGCCGAGGCCACCCTCTGCGACATGATCCCCGTCAAGCTCGTGGTGACCAACAACGGCACCGGCGCGGCTTCGAACGTGGTCATCAAGGACATGCTGCCCGAGGGCGTCAGCGCCGACGGCAAGACCGGCACCATCGAGTTCCCCATCGGCACCCTGGCCCCCGGCGCCTCGGCTGAGCGCACCTACATGGCCAAGGCCAGCCGCACCGGTTCCTTCACCAACAAGGCGGTCGCCACCGCCGACGGCGGCCTGATGTCCGACGCCTCCGCGTCGACCACCGTCCGCCAGGCCGTTCTGGCCATCACCAAGGACTGCCCCGGCGCGGTCGTCGCCGCCGGCGGTCGCACCATCACCTACACCATCAACGTGACCAACACCGGCGACGCCCCCGCCATGAACACCATGGTCGAGGACGCCGTCCCCGCCGGCACCTCGTTCGCTTCGGCGACCGACGGCGGCGCGCTCCAGGGCTCCACCGTCGTGTGGAACCTGGGCACCCTGGCTCCCAAGGCCTCCAAGAAGGTCAGCCTGACCGTCACCCCGACCGGCCTGGGCACCGTCACCAACACCGCTTCGGCCAAGGCCACCTGCGCCGCCCCCGTCTCGGCGACCTGCAAGACCGAGGTCCGCGGCGTTCCCGGCGTGCTGCTCGAGGTTGTTGACAACCCCGACCCGATCGTCGTCGGCGGCACCTCCACCTACACGATCCGCGTGACCAACCAGGGCCAGATCGACATCACCAACATCAAGGTGAAGCTCGAGTGCGAGGACACCGCCAGCGTGGTCTCCAACGCGGGCGCCACCGCCGGCACCACCGCCGGCCGCGTCGTCACCTTCGCCCCGGTCGCCCGCCTCGCCAGCAAGGGCGTGGTCGAGTGGACCGTGGTCCTGAAGGCCGGCAAGCCCGACGATCACCGCCTCGCGGTTGAGATGGTCTGCGACCAGATCACCCGCCCGGTGAACGAGACCGAGTCCACCACCTTCTTCGAGTAATCCTGCCGGGCCATCCGGCCCGAGGCGACTCGACGAATCGTGACCCTCACGCGGCGGCCCCTTCGGGGGCCGCCGTTGTTTTTGGGCCCGTGCTTCCCCGCGCCGTGTTGAAGAACCGGACCGCCCTCGCTACAATCTGTCCAGAGGCCCCATCGTCTAGCCCGGTCCAGGACGCAAGGTTCTCATCCTTGAAACCGGGGTTCGAATCCCCGTGGGGTCATTCAGCGGCTTCGGGCCTGGACACCGAAGCCAACCAGTCCCCCCCCCGGAAAAACGGGTTGAGTGCCTTCGGGCTGCTCGCCCGTTTTTCCTTTTTGCACCTGCTGAGGGGACACGCCGGTAGGATGCGGTACACCTGGAGGTGGCGACATGGAGAGCGGGCAGTTCTGGCGGCGGACGACGGTTGCATCGGGCGTCGCCCTCTTGGTTTGGGGCTGGTGTGCCGCGAACGCACGGGCCCAGAGTGAGCCGGCATTCTCGTACACGCAGGGAGCGGGGTGCTATGTCGGATCGCCGCTGGCTCCCGGGGCCGGACCCGGCTACACGCACGGGTGGGAGTTCGTCGCCAACTCGCGGTTCCGCGTGGACGCGCTGGCGATCGCGGATACGTTCGCGGCCGGGTTCAACCAGCCTCACACCGCGTACCTTTGGACGGCGTCGGGCACGCTGCTGCGAAGTGTTTCTGTCGCCGCGGGTCCGAACCCCGGCGGCACGCTCGGGGCCAACGACTACCGGTACTTCGACATCGACCCGATCGAACTGCAGGCGGGGCAGTCGTACATCGTGAGCGTCGGGTGGCCGTCGATCGCGGACGTGTTCCAGCCGGGCGATTTCTTCTACTGCGCCAACAACGCGATCAATCCGACGTTCGATCCCCGGATCACCTTCACGCAGGTCCGATTCTCCGGCGTGCTGAACGTGTTCCCGAACCAGGTGACGAGCGCGAACCTGAACCTGCTGGCCGCTTGCAGTTTCCGCGTCGCTCCCGTCCCGCCCTGCGCCGGCGATCTCAACGGCGACCGCGCGGTCACGACGGCGGACCTCACGGTCTTTCTCGGCCAGTTCGGCACAGGCGTGCCGCTCGGGACAGGCGCGGACTTCGTGCCCACCGGGCTGGTGGACACGGCCGATCTGGCGTTCTTCCTCGGGCGGTTCGGAACGGCGTGCCCGTAGTCCCGGCGAACCTGGGGGTCAGGGGCACGCGGCGCCGAATCCGCCGAGGAACGCGATCAGGTCGTTGGTGTCGATGAGCGTGCTGCCGTCGAGATCCCCCCACTGCCCGGGCAGAACGGTCTCGCCGAAGTGACCGAGGATGACGGCCAGGTCGGAGGTGTTGACCACTCGGTCGATGTTCAGGTCGCCGACGCACGGCAGGGGCGTCGTCTGTGGTCCTGCGTAGAGGCCCGCGTGGTCGACGCCGAGTGTTCGCTGGGTCGTGATGATGCCGCCGGGGTACGACGCCTTGGTGTGGATGTCGAGGAGCATGGCGAGTTTCGGCGTGGTGGTGAAGTTCTGGATCTCGTTGCCGGAACCGGCGTCGGTGACGACGAATGATGTCAGCGGGATGTTGAAGGTCGTTGTGACGCCCGGCGGGATGGTGAGTTCGGGGCTCTGCCACTCGTCGTCGCCCAGGGCGAGGTTGATGACGCCGTCGTTGTTGTCGTCTTCCCTCAGCAGGACGTAGAAGCGGAGTGTGCCGGATTCGTGGCCGCGCACGGCCACGCTGAAGGTGTCGGCGTTGGTGGCGACGGCGAGCGAGGGGGTGCTGACCCCAAGGGTTCCGACCGCGACGCCAGCCTGGGGGAAGGGCGAAGGGGCGAAGTTGATGGTCAGCCGCATCGACGCGCCGCTATGGATGTGCGCGGCGCTCGAAGTCAGCGCAAAGGAGGACACGCCGAAGTATGAATAGAGCCGCTCCATCATCGTGAAGGGCGTCTCACCCTCGGCGGGGATGGAGGCGGCACCGGACGCTCCGGCGGAGGCGAGCGCGAGCAGGGCGGCGAAGGCGTCGTTGGGGCGCATGGGTGGGGGCCTACGTGATGAGGTTTCGCGGGGTCGGGGAAGGCAAACGACGCCGACCGTGGAGCGGACGGCGCCGAGTGAGGCGAACACGGGATTGCGGATCAGTTCAGCGTCGCGGAGAGGTTGCCGACGGTGACGGTGTCTCCGGCGCGGAGGCGGGGGAAGCCGCTGGGCAGGGGCAGCTCGCCACCCGGATCGTTGTCGAGGCTGGAGAACTGGAACTCGCCGGCTCCGAACTCGTTGGTGATGAGCGTGGCGAACGGCGCGCCGTTGACGGTCACGGCCAGTTCGGTGCCCGGGGCCCAGTCTTCGGCGGCGACCTTGAAGACCTGGCGAACGGTGCCGTTGCGGGCGCGCTCGCGGTACACGGCCTTCATGGCGCCGGTGGCCTCGGTGCCCGCGGAGCCGGAGAGGCGGATCTCGGAGCTGTTGGCCGTGTTGGACGGGGCGTTCTTGGGGATCTTCACCGAGCCCTTGCCCGGGCCGGCGAAGGCGGTGCCGGCGACCAGGGCCGTGAGGGCGGCGGCGGCGGTCAGAACGTGACGGGACTTGACCATGCTCGATGCTCCTTTGGTATGGGCCCGCGTCACGCGGTGCCCTGAGGGGTGCTCGCGTCGCTCCGAGCGTCGGTGCGACCCGGTGCATGCGGCGGCCCCGTTGCCCGCGTGTCAGCGATCCTGAGATTTTTCTGGACGCGGGGCGGCGTCACCGGCGGACATGGGGCGGAGATCAGCCGCGGGCGGCGGTTCCCGGTCCAAGGCCGCCCGACCGGAATCGGGAATCCTCTTGAATCCCCGGAGTCCATGACTACGCTGAAAGCGGAACGACGCATGATCGAGGCGGGTTTGGCGGCGGGCGTGTGTTTGCCTGCGCTGGACGCGGCTTGCTCTGGGATCCGGATGAAGCGACACCTTGCGATCCTGGCCGTCGGTGTCACGCTCGCGAACGCGCGCGCGGGCGCGGTTGTTTACACGGCTCAGAGCCGGGCCGTCTCCGTGCTGACCACGGTGGACGCGGGGGCCGCATCGGCTTCCGCGCCGGACTTCGCGCCGTTCGTCGCGAGCGTGGAGCGGGCCGTTCAGTTCGTCGGCGCTGGCGGGGTGATCAGGGTCAACCATGCGTTCGCGGGCATCGACTGCGAGCTCGACCCCAACCGCCTGCGCCTGCTCGGGCAGTTCGCGGGCTCGGGCGGCCTTTCGGTCGCTCCGGACGGGGCGGAGGTTCAGGAGTTCGGGCAGGGCCGCATCACGGCGGACATCGACTTCGAGTTGGGGACGCGGGTGATGATGACGATCGCCGCCCCGGCCCGTCCGGTTTCCGGCGCGGGCGATACGTACAAGGTGCGGCTCCGCGGTCCCGGGGGCGGGCCCGCGGGCGCGCTGGTTGAAATCGATGAGACCATGCCGCCTGAGCCGCTGGAACGCACGATCTCACTCGAGCCCGGCGCCTACAGCCTCGCGTACGAGGTTCAGCACACGGCGACGGGCGATCCGACCACCGCCTCGCCGGGGCTGATCCTGTTATTCCGAAGCCCGGACCTCGATTCCGACGGCGTGGTCGGCACGGCTGATCTTGTTCGTTTCCTGGGTCGGTTTGGACAGAGTGCCGGCGTTTGGGACGAGGCGGCGGCGTGCGACCTCAACGCGGACGGCGTGGTGGACTCCGCGGACCTGGTGACGCTGATCGGGCGCTTCGGGGGCGTCTGAGAATCGCGCCGCGTGACTGTCGCCTACTTCGGCGTGGCCGCTCTCAGTTGGTGGAGAGCGTCGGTCGCGGCGTCGCGCACGGCCCGCACGGCGTCGCCGCCGGCTTCGAGTGAGGGCATCGCTTCCTCCAGCAGCGCGAGCGCCCGCCCGAATTCGCCCGCGTCGATGAGCGCGAGCGCGATGTTCGCCTTGGTCGCGGCGATCCCTGTCCCGGCCGCGGGCTGGTTGGCCTGCTGCCAACGGAGCGTCTGCTCCAGAGCGGAGACGGCTTCGAGCGGGCGGTGGGCCGCGCGGAGCGCCAGGGCGAGCGACGTCGCCGCCGAAACCCGGCCCGGGTGCTTCGGGCCGAACGCGGTGTCCCACTGCTCGACGCTGCTGGCGAGCATTTCGACCGCCTGCTGGCTGTTCCCCATGCGGTGGAGCGCGAGTCCGAGGTTGGCCCGGCAGCGCACGATCAGCGGGTGACCGGGCCGGAGCCGCTCCTCTCGGATGCCGAGGGCGGCACGGAAATGGTCGGCGGCGGCGGCGGCGTTGCCGGACTGGACGAGCGCGGTGGCGATGTTGTTGTGGGACTCAGCGGCTTCAAGGCTGTTCACGCCGTGCGTTCGCTGACGCACGCATAGGGCCTCGCGCTGCAGGGCGAGGGCCTCGTCGGCGCGACCGAGCAGGCGCACGGCGGCGCCGAGGTTGTTCAGCACGAGCCCTTCCCGCGCCGTGCCGCGGAGCGAGAGCCCCGCCGCGCGGGTGCGCTCGAGCGAGAGCAGGGCGCGGAACGCG
>JAFLCM010000181.1 GCA_017303565.1 Planctomycetota bacterium | reverse complement strand
GAAACATCGCACAGGTACGCGAACCGCTTGCCCCGCGCCTCGATCCCGAAGAACTTGGCACCACCCCCGCCCGCGCCCTCCAGTCCAGATCCGCCGAGACCGCCCGCGCCGGAGTCCGTGCCGAATCCGGTCGAATCTCCCGCGCCGCCCCCGAGCGTCGCGGCACCCGTCGGCGTCGCCGTCGGATCGGGCAACTCCGCCGCCAGCCCCGAGAGCGTTGGCGTCAACGCCGCCGCGTCGAGCGGCTTGTCCAGCAGCGTCGCCGCCCCGCCACCGGGGTCCGCCGCGCCCAGCTCCGAGAGGTTCGTCGGCGTGCCCAGGTCGATCGCCCGATCGGCGTGCCCCACTCCCGACGAGAAACCCGACCCCAGCATCCACGTCCCGAAGAGCACCCCCACCACCGCCGCCAGCGCGTGGATCCACAGACTCGCGGCAAACCCGAACAGCCCCAGCGCCCCCGCGACGCGCCGCAGCGACCAGCGGGGCCTCGCGGCGGTTTTGGCGGGCGGGTTGGGGACGCCTGGGAGCGTTGCCATTGCCTATCGATGGTACGAGCAGACGGGCGGGCCATGTTTCACGCAATCCCCGCTTCTCCATTAGACCGGCGGCGAGCCGCGAGGTTCCACGCCGCGCGATTCCGCTACCATCACCCCGGCGCCGACAGGCGGCCGCGTGCGACACCCCGCGAGGGGTTTCCCACGAGGAAAGTCCGAGCACGACAGGACACGGTGGTGGGTAACGCCCACGCGCCCGCCGAGCCGCGGGCGACGGACAGTGCAACAGAGAGCAAACCGCCGATGGCCCGCAAGGGATCAGGCAAGGGTGAAACGGTGCGGTAAGAGCGCACCGCCCGACCGGCGACGGTCGGGGCACGGCAAACCCCGCCGCGTGCAAGACCACGCAGCCCCCTCCCGCTTTCCGCGGGAACGACCGGTCCGGTCGGCCGGGGGCGGGTAGGTCGCTGAGGACCGCGTCCGGCAACGGCGCGGCAAGAGAAATGGTCGCCTCCGCCCGTTCCCACGGGAACAGGCGAAGACAGAACTCGGCTTACCGTCGGCGTCGGCTCGACGCGGGCCTCGGGGCCAACCCCCGGGGCCCGCTCCGTTTCTCGCGCGAACCGGCGCGGACCATGCCCCGAATACACTCCGCCCATGAGCACGGGCAAAGGCCAACGAGGCGCGGTCGCGGCGGCACTCATCGGCGTTCTCGGCGTCGGCGCGTGGGACGCCTGGACCCTCGGCTCCCGCCTCTACCGCTTGGTCGTCGGCGACGCGTGGGTCAACCCAAAGTCAATGTTCGAACTCGGGGCCCAGGTATTCCTGGCCGCCTCGGCGGCCATCGCGGCCCTGTGGTGCCTGCTGCGCCTGAAGAAAGACGCCGGCAACGCGCCGATCGTGCTGCTGGCCTACTTCTGCTTGGGCACGCTGGCCCTCAAGGCCCTCGGTTGGGCGCTGTACCGCTGAAAGAAAAACCGCGCCGGGGAACGCCCGACGCGGCTGGAACTCAGATCAGCACCACGATCAGCGCCGCCGACGCAGCCCGATCAGCCCGAGGGGTGCGGCAGCCGCAAGCAGCCCCGGCGCGGGGATCGTCACCGTCACGTCAAAGTTGACGTGGTCGAACAGGTACGAGCCGTTGTCGTTCACGTGCAGCGCCAGCGTGTCGCCGGGGTTGAGCGTCACCGCGTTCGGCAGCGTGAAGTCGCTGAAACCGTCGGTGCTCGTCCCGCCGAACGCGACCGAAGAACCGATCTGCGTGGTCACGCCCGACAGGGTGAGGTACGCGAGGAACCGCACCCCGTTGCCCGAAAGCCCGTTGGCGATCAGCTCGTGATGAACGCTCAGGCCCGTCACATCGACCGCGGCCTGCGGCGCGAAGACCACCACCGCGTCGACGCCCGAGCCGGGGTGAACCCACAGGCCGTCGAACGTCGCGGGCCCGGCCGCGCCGTTGTCACTCCCGGGGCTGGTCAAGGGCCCGATCAGCGGCACGCTGAACTGCACCGCGGGGGTGGTCCAGGACGTCGAGCTCGCGGTCATCAGCGTCCCGGTCGCGGACCCGATCCGTCCCTGCCACTCGTTGGAGGCGGAGTTGTTCGAGAAGCCGTTGACATCGACCCACTGCCGCAGGTTCAGCGTCGCCGCATCGGCGGACGCATCGACGAGGCCCAGCACCACGACCGCGACAGAACAAACGCGCGTCTTCATCATCAGTTCTCTCCTCAAAGTCACCTGTGCGAGCACGGCACGGCTGCCGCCCGACCCGGACAATCTAGCCGCAGCCGCTCTCGGATGGAAGAAAAAACTCCAGTCGCCGCCCGGGTCCGGCGTGCCCGATAACACGCCCCGATGAGCGGCGCCAAGACGCTTTCCTAGCTCCCGAATCCCAGCCGCTTGCGCTTCGCCTCCCACTCCGCCTGCTCGCGCTTGTTGTCGGTCTCGATGGTCGCCTTCCCGGCGCGGAGCGCCTCGATCTCCAGCCGAGTCAGCCGCACCGAGTCCATCTCGTAGTCCTTGAACGCCTCCATCGTCACCGGCACGATCGGCGCGATCAGGTCGTGCATCGCCCGCGCGTAGTCCTGGATCTCCTGCTGCGCGTGCGCGTCCATCCGCAAGGACAGGAACCGGAGGATGTTGTGCAGGTCGCACTTCCAGTACCACTCGGTGTAGATGTTCTGTGGCAGGCCCACCCGCGCCAGTTCCCGCGCCACCCCCCGCTCCGACAGCGACAGGTACGTCTTGTAGTTCGCCTCGCACGCGTCGAGATAGTCCAGGAACTCCCGCGCCGTCGACAGGTCGATCGGCTCCTCCCCGCCCTGGCGGTTGACCGTGCTCTGCTTCCGCACGTTCTCGGCGCTCGGGCGGTAGAAACGGTCGGTCATCACGCTGTACCGGCCGCTGTACTCGTTCACGTTCGCGGTGCGGTGCCGGATCCACTGTCGCGCCACGAAGATCGGCATCGCGCAGTGGAACTTGAACTCGACCATCTCGAAGGGCGTGGTGTGGCGGTGACGCAGCAGGTACCGCGTCAGCCCTCGGTCCTCGCTGACCTTTTTGGTTCCCGCGCCGTACGAGACCCGCGCCGCCTGCACGATCGCCGAGTCCGCCGTCGTCCCCGCCGGGATCAGCCGCGGCATGGCGTCGATCAGCGCCACGAACCCGTGGTCGTGCACGTTGATCTGCCACCGCGCCGCCCCGCCCATCACGTCGACCAAAGGGCCGCCCTCGGGCGCGGTGCGCACGATCCGCTCCCCGCCCTTGCCCGCGCTCTCCTGCCCGACGCCGGGCTTGCATTCGGTCGAAATCGACGGCTCCGCCATGGCTCAACCTCCGTGTGCCGAGAGGATACGACGGCGAGCCGAACGCGCGAGAATCCACAGGGTTGTTGACAGGCCGCGTCCACTGGGCAAGGGCCGGGCCGCGTCAAAATTAGTGCCGCGTTCCGACCTTTTCGATGATGCCCCGCGGCATGGCCAGCGCCAGCGCCCCAGCCGCCAGCAGCATCACCCCGAACCCCACGAACGCCAGGTCGAGGCTGTCGGCGGGCACCTGCGCCGCCGGAACCGGCTTGCCGAGGAACAGCCCGACCACCAGCGGCGCCACCGCCGCCACCGCCCACGATCCCCCCATCATGAGGCTGCTCGCCAGCCCCGTGCGGTGTGGCAGCAGGCGCTGCGCCAGCCCGATCGTGATCGGCAGGATCGAACTGAAACCTAGCGACGTCAACGCCGCGCACACGTACATCGACCACATGCCCCAGTGGTGCCCCGCGTAGCTCGTCAGCGCCGTGAACACCGCCCCCGCGATCGACAGCACGAAGATCGCGCGGCGCTCCGTCCCCGGCCTCACGATCCGCCCCGCCGCGATCGCCCCCACGCCCATCCCGATCGTCATTGCGACCACGAGATTCCCGTTCAGCACGGTCGCGGCGTCCACGTCGTTCGGGATGGCGCGGGCCGCCCAGATGTTGAACATCACGTACATCGCGGTGTTCACGATGAAGCGCAGCGCGTTGCCCGCGTAGAGCATCCACACCGCCGTCCAGCGGATCCGCGCCTCGTCCGCGGGGATCGTGACCACCGCGCCGCCGCCCGTCGCGCCACGGTGCGAGACGTGCGACGTGACCCGGTGCAGGATGAACGCCGTCAGCAGCCCCAGCGGGATCAGCACGACAAGCCACTCCAGCCCGTACGCGCGGTTGATCCGCGTCGACACGATCGGCCCGATGACGCTGCCCACCATCCCCGCCGCGAAGAAAATGCTCACCGCCAGCGCCCGCCCCGTGCGGAACACGCTCCCGCCCAGCTGTCCCGCTTGCGCCCCCGCGATCGGGTGATAGATCCCGTTCCCCACCATCGCCACCGACAGCAGCAGCCACAGCACCCAGAAGTTCGGCGCGAACCCGATCAGGCACGAGCACACGCACGACATCGTCAGGCCCAGCGGCCCCGCGATCCGCGTGTCGTGACGGTCGCTCAGCCACGCCGCCAACGCCTGCGGCAGCCCGCTCAGCACCTGGTTGGTCGCGTAGATCACCCCGATCTGCCAGCCCGTGAGTTTCAGGTGGTCCGCCAGCGCGATCTGCAGCGACGCGAAGAAAATCGGGTAGATGTCCACCACCACGTGCGAGCCCGCGACCGTCCAGTACTGACGCCGAACCACCGAGCCCTGCTCCGCGCCCCGAGCCGCGGGCGCTTCCGCCGCGCCCACGGGCGGCTTCGGCTCCACGTTCACGCCGGGCGCGCCGACCCCGCCCGCGTCCGACGCGGGGATGGCCGAGCGGGTTTCGAGTTTGGACGTGGGCATGGAAAGCCCGAACGATAGGCGCGGAACACGCCGCGCCTTCACCGGGAAAGATCATGCGTACGCCGCCGGAAACCCCGGTGTTCGCAGGAGATCACGCGAGAACGAGTCACCCCCGCGTGACCGTGCATGGACATTCACACCGCCGCCGCGCGCGCCACCGGGCGGCGCACCCCCGCCGACCCCGCCATCACCCCGCCCGCGATGATCCCCAGCACGCTCACCCCCGCCACCGGCCAAGTCCACGACATCGCCGCCATGCCTTCCTGCACCACCTTGTCCTTGGCGCGGAACAGGGTCGGCGGCGTGACCTGGATCATCGCGTCGTACTGCCACAGACGCTCACGCCGCTGCTCGTCTGTCAGCCCCTCGACCGGCTTGTCATACGGTCCCGGCGCCGCCACGCGCTCGATCTCCTTGTACGTCGTGTCCCAGCGCTTGATGCTCGAATCCGCCGGCCCATCGGGCAGGAACTC
The DNA here is from genome assembly GCA_017303565.1 of Planctomycetota bacterium. GTDB lineage: Bacteria > Planctomycetota > Phycisphaerae > Phycisphaerales > UBA1924 > JAFLCM01. Next base: position 350 of record JAFLCM010000181.1, on the reverse strand, counting down.
CGCGAAGGCGTACTTCCACTCGCGCCGGCGCACCAGCCCCCACGACCCCGAGTCGTACCCCTCCGCCGGGTACCTCGCCGCGGCGATCAGGCGCGGACGCAGCGTCCCCGCCGCCATCGCGTCGACGATCTCACGGTGCCCACCAGCGTCGCTCTCGACCATGGGCAGGATCTTGAACCAGTCCTCGTGCTTGAGCATCCCCGGCAGCCGCGGGTCGTACCGCCCGCCGAATGGGAAGCGAATCTCCTGCCCGCGCCACGAGACCACCAGCGCGGGCGTGACGCCCACGGGGAACTTGCCCGCCGCATCGGCTTTCTCGGCGGGTGGGTCGATCCGCACCTCGCAGCGGT
>JAFLCM010000180.1 GCA_017303565.1 Planctomycetota bacterium | reverse complement strand
ACGAACGAGTCAGCGGCCCGAGGTAGCTGCGCGAGCCCCCTTCCACCGTGTACCACTGCGGCCGGTCGTTCACGCTCAGCATGCCGTGGTTGTTGAAGAACCGGACGAAGAAGCGCGTCGGCATGCCGAGCAGCCGCTGCGGCTCGGCCGACCAGATCGCCGCCATCATCGGCACCAGGTAGTGCTCCGCGAACGCGCGCCCGAAGCGCCGAAGGAAGCCGCGGGCGTCAGCGCGGCGCAGAAAGGGCCCGAGGGCCCGGCGGCGAACCACTCGGGAGCCGACAGCGCAGCATCCGCGCGGGGCGGCGAGCGAAACGCCGAAGCGAAAACGGCGCTGGAGCAGATGGTCTCTCGCGGGCTGAGCGCGGCCATGCAGCAGCGTGGCGGGAGCCTGACCATGCGGCTCGCCCCGGAATCGCTGGGCGCGATGCGGATTCAGATGGACCTCCAGCCGGGGGTGGTGACGGTGAATCTGGAAGTTGTTTCTCCAGAGGCACACCGATTGCTGAGTCAGTCGATCGAATCGCTCCGCGCCTCGCTGGAAGCGAAGGGGCTCGCGGTCGAGAAACTCGGCGTGTCGCTCGCGCCGCCCTCGTTGCAGGGCGGGCTGGGCACGCAGCCCCACGCCGGAGGCGGCGGGGCGGGATGGAACCAGGGCGGGACGCCCGAACAGCCGCGATGGCAGGACGCCGATGCGAGGTTCGCGAATCACGACGCCGGCGACGGGAGGTCGCGGTCGTGGCTGGGCGGAGACCAGCGGAACGACAACGGGTCCGGCGGAGCCGGGCGACACGCACACCAGGGCGATCCCCAGAGCCTTGGCGAAACGGACTTCGCCGACCTGTGGAGCCGCCTGCGGCCCGGCGTCGACGCCACGGCGTGACGCGTGCGTGAAATCGGCAGTTTCAGGGTGCGCCCGGTGCGCCCCGCGATGTCCGCCGCGCTCGACGCGGCGGGGGAGTGTGTCCTTTGGCCGCGATCTCATCGGCGCTTTCCGGATCATCCTCGTCGGGCGTGGGCGACAAGTACTCGTCGCTCACCAGCGGCGATTTCATGAAGGTGATGTTCGCGGAACTCACCCGCCAGGACCCCCTGCAGCCCAGCCAGACCAAGGACCTGCTCGAGCAGATCTCCGTCATCCGCTCGATCGAGAGCAACCTGAGCCTCACCGACGACCTGAAGAAGATGGTCAAGCAGTCGGAGGTGACGAGCGCGGGGAACCTCGTGGGCCAGACCGTCAAGGGCACCACCGACAACGGCCAGCCCGTCGAGGGCGTGGTCTACAGCGTGAGCGTGTCGCGCGACGGCGTCGGGCTGAACCTCGACTCGGGCCTGAAAGTCCAGATGAAGAACGTCACGGAAATCCGCGGGTTCATCCTGCCGCAGGACACCGTCGCCAACCCCTGATTTACTCGTCAGCGCGAGCCCCATGCAGGCACCCACCGCCGACATGCTGAAGCGACTTGGTTCCGGGGTGGTCCCCGGTCCGATCGGGCAGCCCCTCTCACCGGCGACGGGCAAGACGCCGGTGGAGGGACTCTCGTTCGATCAGTTGCTGAAGTCGGCGCAGGGGCCGCAGTTCCGATCCGAGCCGGTGAAGATCGCGCGAGGCTCGAAGGTGGAACTCGACGCGTCGCAGCTGCGCCGTCTCGGACCGGCGGTCGATTCGGCGGAGGCGAACGGCGCCAGCCGGCTTCTTGCGATGATCGACGGGCAGGCGGTCGTGATCGACGTCGCGTCGCGGAGCGTCGAAGCGAAGATCGACCCTTCGGACGCGGTGGTCCACGGCGTGGACGCGTTCGCGGTGGTTCCGCCCGCTCCTGCGACGCCGGACGCCCCGCCCTCCGACGCCGAGAAGAACCAAACCCAGCCGCCCGTCTCTCTGCCGTTGCCCGGCGCGGAATCCGTCCGCAACGTCGGGCTGGCGTCCTTGCTCGCCTCGATCAAGGGCGCCGCGTAGCCCGGCGTCTCTCCGTTCCGATCCCTCGATTTATCATCTGTTCCCGAGGACCCACCCATGGCTTCGACCAGCGCCCTGCTCGCCGGACTCTCCGGCCTGACCGTCAACGCCCGCCGCATCGAAGTCATCGGCAACAACATCGCCAACGTGAACGTGACGGCGTTCAAGTCGAGCCGGCTGAACCTCTCCAACACGTTCAGCCGCAACTTCAGCCTCGGCAGCGTGCCCAGCGCCAACAGCGGCGGCACCAACCCCGGGCAGATCGGCCTGGGCGCGAACGTCACCGTCACGCAGCGCAACATGAACAACGCCCCGGTCGTCCCCACCGGCGTGCCCACCGACATCGGCATCGAGGGCGCGGGCTTCTTCATCGTCTCCGGCAGCGGCGACACCACCTACACCCGCGCCGGGAACTTCCAGCTCAACGCCAACAACGAACTCGTCACCACCACCGGCCAGCGCGTCCAGGGCTACGGCGTCGATGAGAACTTCAACATCGTTACCGGGCGGCTCACCAACGTCGAGGTCCCCCTGGGCACCAAGACCATCGCCGAGGCCACCAAGAACGTGAACCTCGCGGGCAACCTCAAGGCCGACGGCGTCGTCGCTACCACCGGGACGGTCATCACCTTCAGCACCCTGCAGACCGGCGGCGCCGCCGCCACCGGGGCCACCCTCCTCACGGCGCTCGACCCCGCCGCCTCGTTCGCCGTCAACGACACCGTCACCCTTACCGGCGCGACCCGCGGCGGCAAGACCGCCCCCGACGCCACCTTCACCGTCACCGCCACCTCGACCGTCGACGATTACATGAACTTCCTGATGGGCGCGCTGGGCGTCGTGACCGACGGCGGGTACGACTCCGCCACCGACCCCGCCGCCGAACCGGGCGGCTACGCCATCAGCGGCACCGGCGTGGTCACCCTCACAGGCAACTTCGGCACCGCCAACGACATCGCGATCAAGGACTCGAACATGGTGCTGAAGGACGCCACCGGGGCGACCAAGACCAACCCGTTCATCGTCGCGGGTTCGACCGCGGCCAACGGCGAAAGTGTCCGCACCGGCTTCGTCGTTTACGACTCGCTGGGCTCGGCGCTCAACGTCGACCTGACCATGGTCCTGGCCCGCACCGACAGCACTGGCACCTACTGGCGCGCGTTCATGCACTCCGCCGACGACACCGACTCGGCGCTGCACCTCGAGGCTGGCGACCGGTCCGCGCCCGGCTTCACCACTGCTGTTTCGCTGATGAAGTTCGACAACTTCGGCAAACTCGTCAGCAGCCCGAAGGTCACGGTCGAACTGGACCGCCTGAACACCGGCGCCGCCGATCCTCTGAAGTTCGACGTGTCGTTCGACTCCGGCGCCGACCGCGTCACCGCGTTCGCCAACACCGGCGGGACCTCTCAGATCGCCGCCAAGTTCCAGGACGGCTCCCCCATCGGCACGCTCACCACCTTCTCGGTGGGCGACGACGGCACCCTCACCGGCGGGTTCTCAAACGGGCTGGTCCGCACCATCGGGCAACTCGCGCTCGCCAACTTCAACAACCCCGAGGGCCTCGTCGACGTCGGGAACAACCAGTTCCGCGCCGGCCCAAACTCCGGCAACCCCGTGGTCACCACCGCCACCCAGTTCGGGACGGGGCGGACGATCGGCGGGGCGCTCGAGCAGTCGAACGTCGACCTCAGCCAGCAGTTCATCGAGATGATCCAGAGCTCAACGGGTTACTCCGCCGCCAGCCGGGTCATCAGCACGTCCGATCAGTTGCTGCAGCAGCTCCTCGCGGTGGTGCGGTAACCGGGGTCGGACGTTCGCGGCGCTTGAGTCGGGGGTGCATTGGCCCGATAGCACCCGAGGGCGTGCCCGTTCGCGGCGCCCCTCGGAGCGATCGCATGGACCCGCTGACCGCCTTGATGCAACCCGCCCAGCCCGCGCAGGCCCCGCTCGACGCGTGGCTGTTGCTGTCGATCTTCGGTGCGGCCGTGGTCGCCGCCGGGGCGTCCATCATTGCCGCTCAGATGCTGAGGGTTCTCCGCGGTCGCAGCGTCAGGGCGCTCGCTCCGCAGGCCGACCCCGCTCTCCCCCTGTCCAGACTGACCCGCTCCGGCTCCACCCGCACCGAAGGTGTCGCCCGACGGGCGGCGTGATCCGCATCTGTTCACCCACAGGACCAAGCCATGTCCGACAAGGCGCCCGACAAGAAGGAAGCCGCTCCCGCCCCCGAGGCGAAGGCCGAGCCCAAGAAGGGCGGCCTGCCCATGAAGACAATCGGGATGATCGTCGGGTTGCTCGTCGCCGAGGGCGCCGGCATCTACCTGCTCATGAGCATGATGGGCAAGCCCTCCGAGGTGAAGGCGACCGAACTCCACGAGGACCACGACGCAGAGGGAGAGAAACTCGTCGAACTCCCGGTGTTGAGCGAGCGCTTCACCAACACTTCCTCCGGTCGGCTGTTCGTCTGGGACCTCGAACTCCTGGTGAAAGTCAAGACCAAGCACGCCGGCGACGTCTCGGTCCTCGCCAAGGGCGCGAAGGAAGCACCGAAGAAGGACGACCACGGCGGCGGCGGGGGCGAGAAGGGCGCCGCCCACGAGCCCTCCATCGGCGTCGCCGAGGAACTCAAGGCCCGCGTCGCCGAGATCCGCACCGGCATCGGCACCATCGTCGCCAGCGCCCAGCACCCGTACTTCACGGAACCCGGGCGCGAGACACTCACCCGCCAGATCCTCGAGTACCTGCAGGAGGTCTTCAAGCAGGACCCGCAGGGCGAGCAGCGCATCCAGGCGGTCCTGATCCCCAAGTGCCTGGGCTTCCCCTCCGACTTCGGCGGCTGAGCGCCCAGCTCTCCCGTCCGGCTCCTCGTCCGCGCACAAACTGCGCATGCGGTGACCTCGCTGCGCTGATGTGGTGGAGTTTGCGCTGCGCGGCCGATACCACTGATGCCTCCGCCTTGTCGGCGGGGGTGTGATCGCCGCGCCGGAGCGCCGGCGCGGAACTGGAGGCCAGGATGGCCGAGAACGACCACAACGCAGGCGGGTCCAAACCTGACGATGCGGCCCAGGCCGCGGGCGACGCGTTGAACGCGGCGCAGCAAGCCGTCGACAGCATGGGCGCCGATGCAGCCGCCGACGCGGACCCGTCCCCCGCCGACGCCGCCGCTGCCGCCGCGCTCGCCGCGGTGCAGCAGGCGTTGAACGAAGTCAACAACCCCAGCGCCGCCCCCTCGGGCAACCAGCCCGTGGGCGACGACGGTGCCTCCGCCTTCGCGCTGCCCGGCTTCTCCGATACCCCGCTGGGCGACAAGCCCTCCAACATCGACCTGCTCGCCGACGTCAACCTCAACGTCAAGATCGAACTGGGCCGCACCCGCATGTTCGTCGAGGACGTGCTGCGCCTCGGTGAGGGCTCGGTCGTCGAACTGGACAAGCTCGCCGGCGACCCCGTCGACATCTACGTGAACGAGCGCCACGTCGCCCGCGGCGAGGTGCTCGTGCTCAACGACAACTTCTGCATCCGCATCAACGAGATCATCTCCCCCGCCGCGCAGGACGTCGCGGCGTAACGGCCTCCGGATCGCCCGCGCGATCCTTCTCGCTCATCATCCCCCCGCGTGGAGCGCGGGTGTAACGCCAGGACGGCGCATGCTCAGGGTCACGGTCATCGCGGCGGCTGTCTGCGTCACGGCGTGTCCCGGCGC
>JAFLCM010000018.1 GCA_017303565.1 Planctomycetota bacterium | reverse complement strand
AGCTATGGCCCCTTCCACTCTCGGCGGCCCGGCGGTGTCGCGGTCTTTGGGGGACCGCCCGATCCGGGCCGGCGCGCCCGTTGGCGTTCCGATGAGCGCTGAAGAGCGGCGGCAGCATGAACTGCTCCGCGATCCGGAGATGGCGCGACTGCTCCAGCAATAAGGGAAGCAGGCTCGACGCAGGTCGCCGCGTGCTGTTCCGAAGGCACAAACCCCCGCCCGCGCAGGCTCGCCGCTGCCTTCACTGCGACGGCGAGATTTTGGCGTCGGCGCGGGCGATGGTGAGCACCTGCCCGACGTGCGGCAAGAGCGTGACGGTGCAGGACGTGGTGATCTCCGGCGTGCGGCACCTGTCGACGGTGCGGACGTGCGGGCGCGTGATCGTCGAGGCCCGCGGACGCTTGACGGCGAGCCGGATCGAGGCGGTCGAAGGCGTGGTCGTCGAGGGCTGCCTTGAGGCGGCCGTCGAGACGCGCGGCCCGGTGTCGATCGGGGCCGGCGCGGTGTGGAAGGGGGACTGCCGGGCCGGGTCGGTGCGGATCGCGCCGGGGGCGCGCGTCGAGGGCGGGTGTTTTCGGGTGGGAGAGAGCGATTGGGGGTCGGAAGGCGAGGGATCGGCCCTGCCAGAAACCTGACCGACTCGGGAACGATCTCGCATTTCCGCCATCGGGGTCCGCTTTTTACTGGCCTGATGGGCTCTTTCAAGCCACACTTCTCAGACCTTGGCCGCTCGCACAGGCGGCCTTCTTCGCGGCTCACGGGATGGATCGGAGCGGATCGGCCGCTCGGTCGTGAGCGCCGCCACTTGGCGGCGAACCTCCGCGGGGAAATCGCACAGGGAGAAGACTCAGATGAAGAAGCGGAACTTGCTCGTGGCGGGCGCGATCGCGTCGCTGGCCAGCGTCGCCAACGCCGGTCTTGGCTCCGGCCCCATCGCCTACGGACTGAACAGCGGCGGCAACCTGCTGTACGCCTGGAACCTGGACTCTCCCGCCTTCACCAACTTCGTGGGCACGATCAGCGGCTTGCAGGACGGCGAGGTGATCCAGGGCATCGACTTCCGCCCCGCGACGGGCGAGTTGTACGGTCTGGGCAGCAGCAGCCGCCTGTACAAGATCGATGCGAACACGGCCGCCGCGACCCAGGTGGGCAGCGGGCAGTTCTCGACGGCGCTGAGCGGTCGCTCGTTCGGCTTCGACTTCAACCCGACGGTGGACCGGATCCGCGTGACCAGCGACCTGGGCCAGAACATCCGCCTCAACCCGATCACCGGCGGCGTCACGGTGGACAGCAACCTGAACGGTCCGTCGAGCAGCAGCGTCGCCTCGGCGTACACCAACAGCTTCGCCGGTTCGACGAGCACGACGCTCTACAACCTCGACGCCAACACCAACAGCCTGTACACGCAGGTCCCTCCGAACAACGGCGTGACCAACCTCGTGGGCGCGCTGGGCGTCGACTTCACCGAGGTCGCGGGCTTCGACATCTTCGGGCCCAACGCGTACGCGGTGCTGAACACCGGCGCGGACTTCTCGGGCTTCTACCGGATCGACCTCGCCACCGGCGCGGCGACGTTGCTGGGTGAACTGGGCGACTTCCAGCGCGGCACCACGTTCTTCGGCGGTCTGGCGATCATCCCGGCCCCCGGCGTCGCGGGACTCCTGGTCGGCGGCGGCCTGATGGCCTCGCGCCGGCGCCGCTGAGCGAGAATCAGAACCGCATTTCCAAGCGGCGGGCCCTCGCGGCCCGCCGTTTTTCATTTGACGCCGCTGTTCGCTGGCCGGCGCTCATCGCGCCCGATCAGCCGCGGACGCCGACCGCCCCGAGGCGCTCGCGGAGGCGGGGCAGCATCTCGCGCACTTCGGCGGCCATGCGGGTGTTGGGGAACTCGCTGATGATGCGCTCCCCCACGGTGACCGCTTCTTCCCAGCGCTGGTCGTGGACGACGAGTTTGAAGCGGACGCCGAGGTTCTCTTTCAGTTTGCCGATGACGCCGCGGGCGACTTCCTTGTAAGGCTCGGCCTCGGTCGGGGTGAGGTACTGGTCGAGTTCCTTCAGGAGGTCCATGGCGTCTTCGACGCGTTCACGCTCGGCGGCGAGGAGGAAGGCCCGCTCGATCTCCTTGCGGTAACTGGCGCGGGCCTCGTCGACGCGCTCGCGCAGCCCGTGGACACGGTGGCTGTCGGGGTAGAGGCGCTGCACGCGGGCGGCCTCGGCGTAGGCCTCGGCCCAGTGGCGCGAGCGGATGTGCTCGTCGAGCCGGGTGAGGTCCTCGACGACGCGCCGGTCGGTGGTCTGGGCCCGGACGCGCTCGATGCGGGCGCGGTACTCCTCGGCGTCCTGGCGGTAGCCGAAGCGCTCGGCGAGTTCCTTGACGAGCACCATGGCGGCGTCCCAGTCCTCGGACTGGATGTCCTGCTCGATGGCGCGACGCAGGATCTCGCGCTCTTGGCGGCGGTGGATGACGCGGCGGGCGCTCTCGCTCAGGCCGCCCTCCTGGGTGAACTGTTCGAGGCTGCGGGAGACTTCGGTGAAGCGGCGCTCGAGGTCGCCGGCGCTGCCGAAGCGGTACGCGACCATGATGCTGATCGGCAGCAGGGCGAGCACACAGGAGATGGCGATCAGCGTCGAAGCCTGAAGCGAGGGCTGGCGGATCAGCACCATCGAAAGCGAGGCGAGCAGCAGGATGTAGAGCAGGCCGGTGTAGACGACTGCGGGCGGGGTCGGGGGCGCTGGGGACCGAGGGGCTTCCGGGGCAACAGGCGGCCTGCCGTGAGGCGGGTTCGGGTTCGTGGCGCCCGTGTTTGACCCGGTGCTGTTCACGCTGGCCTCCATTGCCCTTGGTCGGAGCGGTCGATCCTGCAAAATCGTAGCGAGTTCAGCCCGGACGCGCCGGATCGGGGCGCCAGGTCGCGAGACAGCCGGGGGCCTCGGTGACGGAGGCCCAGAGCAGGCGCACCCCCCGGGCCTTCGCGTCGGCGTCGAGAGGCCGGGCGAGGGCGTGTTGAAGGGCACCGCCGATGTGGGCCGCCACGTGCTCGGCGGTGGGGTTCAGCCGGTCAAACGGGGCCACCTCGTTCAGGTTCACGCTGCGGAACGGGGCGACGATCCGCGCGAGTTCGGTTTCGAGGGCGTGGAAATCGAGGAGCAGCCCGTCGGCGTCGAGGGTGTCCCCCCCCACCGCCGCCTTGACGTGCCAGTCGTGACCGTGGAGCGGCTCGCGCTGGCCGCGGATCACGATGGCGTGGGCGGCGGAAAAGACGGTCTGGACGGTCAGTTCGTGCATGGACGGGTGATGGTATCGCGGGCGCGGGCGCCTCATACCATGGGGGCATGAGCACCTCTCCGTCCGCGGCGCTTGCGTCTTCGGGTTTCACGGTTTCCGATCCGTCGCGGGTGATCCGCGCCCCGCGGGGAACGGAGCGGACCTGCCGCACGTGGCAGGCCGAGGCGGCGATGCGGATGCTGATGAACAACCTCGACCCGGAGGTGGCCGAGCGTCCGGAGGACCTGGTGGTGTACGGCGGGCGGGGCCGGGCGGCGCGGTCGTGGGAGGCCTTCGACGCCATCGTCGCGACGCTGCAGCGGCTGGAACCGGACGAGACGCTGCTGGTGCAATCGGGCAAGCCGGTCGGGGTGGTTCGGACGCACCAGGACGCGCCGCGGGTGCTGATCGCCAACTCCAACCTGGTGCCGCACTGGGCCACGCAGGCGCGGTTCGATGACCTCGAGAAGCGCGGGCTGATGATGTTCGGGCAGATGACCGCCGGCTCGTGGATCTACATCGGCACGCAGGGGATCCTGCAGGGCACGTACGAGACGTTCGCGGAACTGGGGGCGAAACACTTCCCGCACCTGCGGGCCGATCCGCGCGGCCCGCTGGCCGGGAAGCTGGTGATGACGGCGGGCTGCGGCGGGATGGGCGGGGCGCAGCCCCTGGCGGTGACGCTCAACGGCGGGACGTGCCTGATCGCCGACGTGGACCTCGAGCGCCTCAAGCGGCGCTGCCAGGACCGCTATCTGGATGAGATCCTTCCGCTCAACCCCAAGGGGCCGGGGACGGCGGGGTATCTGGGCGAGATCGACCGGGCGATCGACGCGGCGCTGGACGAGCGCGAGAAGTGCCGGAATGTGTCGATCGGCGTGTTCGCCAACGCGGTGGACCTCCTGCAGCGGCTGGTGGACCGCAAGATCACGCCGGACGTGCTGACGGACCAGACGAGCGCGCACGACCCGTTGATCGGCTACGTGCCCGACGGGCTGACGCTGAAGGAGGCGGACGCGCTGCGCGGAGCGGACGCGGCGGACTACACGCGGCGTTCGATGGCGGCGATGGAAAAGCACGTGCGGCTGATGGTCGAGTTGCAGTCGCGCGGGGCGGCGACGTTCGACTACGGGAACAACATCCGCCAGCGGGCGCTCGACCACGGGTTCAAGGACGCGTTCAAGTTCCCCGGGTTCGTGCCGGCGTACATCCGCCCGCAGTTCTGCCGGGGTCGCGGGCCGTTCCGGTGGGTCGCGCTGTCGGGCGACCCGAGGGACATCGCGACGACCGATGCGGCGATCATGGACCTCTTTCCCAAGGACGAGCGGCTGCACCGGTGGCTGAAGGGGTGCCGCGCGCCGGACGGGAGCGCGCGGTTCGCGTTCCAGGGTCTGCCGGCGCGGATCTGCTGGCTGGGCTACAGCGAGCGGGACAAGGCGGGGCTGCTGTTCAACGACCTGGTGCGGACGGGCGAGGTGAGCGCGCCGATCGTGATCGGGCGGGACCACCTCGACTGCGGGTCGGTGGCGAGCCCCAACCGCGAGACGGAGGCGATGAAGGACGGCACCGACGCGGTGAGCGACTGGGCGATCCTGAACGCGATGGTGAACATCGCGTCGGGGGCGTCGTGGGTGAGTTTCCACCACGGCGGGGGCGTGGGCATCGGCTTCTCGCAGCACGCGGGCCAGGTGGTGATCGCGGACGGCACGCCCGAGGCGGCGGAGCGGATCGCGCGGGTGCTGGCGAACGACCCGATGATGGGCGTGCTGCGCCACGCGGACGCGGGGTACGAGGAAGCGATCGCGTGCGCCCGCGAGCACGAGGTGGACATTCCGATGATGGAGTGAGGGGGCCGCGGATTTTTCTCCTGGGTGCGTGAGTGCGCGGCGGATTCCGCGCCTGTCCCTCATGCCCGGAGCCGAGCGGCCCCGGACCGGACCCGAACATCGGGGCCGGGGTGAGAGAAACACCGTCCACTCGAACACCTGAAGGAGAATCGCCATGATGTCTCTGCGCTCATCGTCTGCCCTGACTTCCGCCGGCGTGCTGGCCGTGGCCGGGATCGCGGCCTCGGCCCATGGGGCCAACATCAGTTGGAGCGGCAACGTGGGGAACTGGGGGGTGGGCGGCAACTGGGTGGGCGGGAACGTGCCGGGGAACGTCGACAACGCGACGATCGATCAGGCCAACGCGTCGGTGACGTTGGATGGGGCGAACACGACGGTGCGGTCGCTGACGCTCAACCGCAACACGGCGGCGCTGACCGTGCTGGCCAAGACGCTGAAGGTGAACTTCGCCTCGTCGGTGACGGCGGGCACGCTGAACATGCACGCCAGCAACGCGGGCGGATCGAAACTGGACTTCCCGACGAACTTCTCGGTGGGCAACGGCGGGAAGATCGTCATGGACGCGCCGGCGACGGCGGGGAATGTCGACCTGTTCGGCACGCTGTCGTTCAACCTGGGGTTCGGGGCCGGGAGCGAGCTGATCGTGAACAAGAGCGCGGGCGGGAAGCGGACGATCTTCGGCAACACTTCCAACGCCGGCGTGTGGCGGGTGAACCACGACCTGACGGTTGACATCACCGCCGGCGGCAACGGCGGCTTCACCGGGACGCTCGATAACAGCGGCGGCGACATCCGCGTCGATGCCAACGCGTTCTTCAACGTGCTGGGCGACAACGCCGACAACTGCAACTTCGTGATGAAGGGCAACGGGCAGAACGGCAACAACCTGAACCGCCTGCTGACCGGCAAGGGCACCAGCCTGACCAAGGTGACCTTCGACTTCCAGGGCGGGCTGATCCGCAACGCGGCGGGCAACGCGCGGGGCGGCATGGTGGCGACCGACAGCCGCCTGAAGCTGACGAGCACGAGCGACGTGTTCATCAGCGTGCAGGGGATGGACTCGAAGATCGCCACGGGCTTGAAGGGGGCGAACCAGGAGTTGTACGTGACGGGCACGGCGAACAACGTGGGCGCCGCCCTCGCCTACGAGGGCAACGTCAAGTTCGAGAACAAGGGGAAGATCTCCTTCAACACCCGGGCCAACACCAGCAACATCGACTTCGACGGGAACAACCAGCAGATCGAGAACACCGGCACGATGCAGACGCTCGGCGGCGGCAAGGTGACGCTCAAGGGCCAGGTCATCAACAAGGGCACGTTCAGCGTGCAGACGCCGACGCGTTGGGACAAGGCGAACGTCACGCACGTGAACGACGCGGGCGGGACAATCTCCTTCGATGCGCAGGGCCAGACGCTGGAACTGAACAACACGATGAGCAACTTCGGCACCGTGGCGCTGGGCAACGGCGTGAGGGCCGGGACGCTCAAGGGCGTCGCCGCCGCGACCAACAGGATGAAGAACAGGGTCAACGGAAAGATCCAGCCGGGAATCCAGAACATGGGCGGGCTGGCGCCGCGTCCGGGCGCTGGTGAAGGGGGCGCGTTCGCGATCACGCACGACGCGGGCGAGCGCTCCATCGGCGCCGGCGTGCCGGTGATCGGTTCCCCGGCGGTCTTGACAATTGACATGGGGCTGGACTGCGAGCCGGGCTCGGCGATCGAGTCCAAACTCGTCGGGCTGTCGGGCTCCACGTTCGACTGGGGCGTGGTCGAGGTGCTCAACGGCGGGCTGGACCTGGGCGGTTCGGGGTACAACCTGTTCCTCGAAGGGTTTGAGCCCAGCGTGGGGCAGTCGTTCCCGATCATCAGCAGCGACTCGTTCATCGCGGGGGTGTTCGACCTGGGCAACGGCGTGAGCGACACGCTGTACCCGATCGGCGGCTCGGGGAGCCTGTCGTTCCGCGTGGAATACAACGTGCCGGACCTCTCGAACCCCGGGCGGTATCTGGTGACGCTGACGGCGCAGGCGGTGCCCACGCCGGGGACCGCGTCCCTGATGGGTCTAGCGGGGCTGCTGGCGTCGCGCCGGAAGCGGTGAATCGGGGCGACAACCGAGGGCAACGTCCGCCGCCCGCCCGTGGGAACTTCCCGGGGCGGGCGGTGTCTTGCTTGGGGTCCGGCTTGACATGGGGCGGGACATGTGATATTTTTGTCACATGAATGAGGCGGCCCGACAGGACGCGGTCTTCCGGGCGCTGGGCAACCCGGCGCGGCGGGGCATGATGGACATGCTCCGGGCCGGGCCGATGACGACGGGCGACATCGTGCTGGCGCACCCGGGTCTTTCGCGTTTCGCCGTGATGCAGCACCTGGGCGTGCTGGAAGAGGCGGGGCTGGTGGTGTCGCAGAAGTTGGGACGGGTGCGGATGAACTTCCTGAACGTCGTGCCGCTCCGGGAGGCGGTGCGGAGGTGGATCGGGGCGTACGAGGAACTGTGGGCCGACGAACTGCTCGACCTGAAATCTCGTCTCGAAACGGGACCCACGCCGAAGGGGCCGGCCCGGGGTCGCGATCAATCAAGAACAGCGGCACGCGGGCGCTCCCGCGGCGTCCGCGCCAGGAGCTCCAGCCGTGGATGACAAGGTCTACTCGGTCGACATCAAGGCCCCGATCTCGAAGGTGTGGGAGGAGATCACCCGGGCTGGCTCCCGCTGCCGTCCGATGTACGACACGGTGATGGACGGGTCGTTCAAGGCGGGGTCGCCTTACCGCTACCGCAGCCAGAGCGGGAAGCACGTGTTCACCAAGGGCACGGTGCTGGAGGTCGATCCGCCGCGGCGGATGGTCCAGACGTTCCAGTTCACCAACATCGCGAACGAGAAGCCGTCGCTGGTCACGTGGACGCTGGAGGAGATCCCCGGCGGGACGAGGCTGACCGTGCTGCACTCGAAGTTCGACGGCGAGCAGACGGTGAAGGCAGTGAGCGGCGGCTGGCCCACGATCCTGTCGCTGTTCAAGTGCGTGTGCGAGACGGGGACGATCCCGTTCGGCATGCGGATTCGGGCGGCGATGATGGGGGCGATGTCGTTCATGATCCCCAAATCCATGTCGGCGGAGAAGCACCCCCTGGGTTCCGTGAACGCCTGAAACACAAGACCACTTTCGGAGTTGGAGCAACCCATGAAGACCTTTGCAGTGATGCTGATGTTCGCGCTGTGCGCGGCGAGCGCGTTCGCGGGCGACCGGTTTTTCTCCCCCGCCAGCGACAAGACGGTGCGCTGCGAGACGTACGTTCCGGCGGGTGTTCAGAAGGTGTGGGCTTCGCTGGCAACCGGCGACGGCTGGAAGACGTTCCTGGGGACCGACGCGACCATCGAGATGCGCCCGGGCGGGAAGTTCGAGGTGCTCTTCGTGCCCGAAGCTCCCGAGGGGCAGCAAGGCAGCGAGGGGTGCACGGTGCTGTCGTACCTGCCGGAGCGGATGCTCTCGTTCACCTGGAACGCGCCGCCGCAGTTTCCGTCGGTGCGTGCCGCGGAGCACAAGACCATCGTGGTGATCGACCTCATGAAGGCGGGAGCGGACCGGACGCTGGTCCGCCTGACGCAGCACGGCTGGCCCGGGGCCGGCGAGACTTCCGCGGAGTGGGACGGCGCCTTCGAGTATTTCTCCAAGGCGTGGCCGGGCGTTCTGGAGGCGCTCGCGAAGCACCACGCGCCGGCGATGGAGACGCCGTCGCAACTGCCATCGGCCGGCGACCCGGAACTCGACCCGAAGAACGGCTGGCTGTACACGTTCACGGGGCTGAAGCGCCCGGACCTGCTCGCGACACTGACGGACGAGGAGAAGAAGCAGTTCAGCGACCATGCTGCGTACATCAAGCGGCTGTGCCTGGAAGGGACAATGGTGTTCGCCGGGCCGTGCCGCGACATGAAGGGGCCGGCGGTGGTGATCCTGGACGTCCGGAAGCAGGCCGACGCGGAGCGGCTGATGAACGAGGACCCAGCGGTGAAGCACGGGCTGATGAAGGCGAGCCTGCACCCGGTGCGGCTGTCGTTCATCCGGTGGAGAGATCAGTGATGGAACGGGCAACCGTGGCCGGTGCGGATCGCGCGCCGGGGTCGCGGTGGTTCACCACGGGCTGCGTGATCTCGGTGCTCACCGGGCTGGCTCACTCGACGGCTCACTTCGTGACACCCCCGCCGCCGGTGAACGAGAAAGAGGCCGCGCTCCGGGAGCTCCTCAGCGGCTTCGTGCTGCCCGAGATCGGGCGCAGCACGGAGGACCTCCTGCACGGTTTCTCCTGGTGGTTTGCGATCGGTCTCGCGGCGCCCGCGCTGACGTCGATGCTGGTCCGATTCGGACGCGCGGCGGACCGATCGCTGGTGCTGCGGCTGGGGATTGGTCACACCGTGCTGCTCTCCCTCGGGCTCGCGGTGTCGCTTCGGTACTTCTTCTTCGTGCCGTCGATGATGATCGGGGCGGCGCTGGCGGCGTTCGGGTTCGCGGCGGCGCGGGCGGGGATCGGGCGGAGGCTTCCAGCGATCACCCCGGGGTCGTGACGGGTTCACCGGCGTCCGCCGCGCGGTCGATACACTCACCGCGTGCAGACTCCGCACACCCAACCCGGCACCTGGCCCGACATCGGTGTCGGGCGGTTCGCGGCGTCGATCGCCCGGGGCGATGCTTCCGGGTGCCGAGTCGCGCTGGTGGGGCTGGCCGATGACCTCGGCGTGCGGCTGAACAACGGGCGGCCCGGGGCCGCGGAGGGACCGACGGCGTTCCGGGCGGCGCTGGCCCGCTTCGGCACCGCGTGGGACGCGGAGTCGGAGCTCGACCTCGATGTGAAGGTCTTCGACGCGGGCGACGTGACGCCCGCGCCCGGGAACGACGCCGCGGCGCTGCACAAGACGCACACGCGGGTGACCGAGGCGCTGACGGCGGTGCACGCGGCGGGGATGGTGCCGGTGTGCGTGGGCGGCGGGCACGACCTGACGTTCCCGGCGGTGCGGGCGCTGGCGCTTTCGCAGGGTGAGATGGGCGGCGCGGTGGGCGGCATCAACGTGGATGCGCACCTGGACGTGCGCGAGACGGTGGGCAGCGGGATGCCGTTCCGGGCGCTGATCGAGGGCGGGTTCCTGGATGCACGGAAGTTCACGGTGGTCGGCGCAGGGCTATTCGCCAACACGCGGGAGCACCATCAGTGGCTTACCAGCCGCGGGGCGCGGGTGCTGGGCGTCGAGGGGGTCATGGAGTACGACGTTTCCGATGCGGACACCTTTGCGAGGACGATGCGGAAGGCGGCGATCGGGTCTTCCCAGCGTCTGGGGACGGGGTTCGTTTCGATCGACCTGGATTCGATGGACGCGAGCTGCGCCCCGGGCGTGAGCGCCATGAACCCGATGGGGCTCAGCGTTCGGCAGGTGGAGCAGATCGCGCGCCGCGCGGGCGAGCACCCGGCGGTGAAGCACTTTGACCTGATGGAACTTTCGCCGCCGAACGATCGGCCCGCGGGCGCGGGGATGACCGCGCGGATCGCGGCGCTGTTGTTCCTGAGTTTTATCCGGGGATTTGCGGAGCGGGCGTCGTGAGGGTGGTGATCCGCAACGCGCGGGTGCTGACGATGCTGCCGGGGGTCCCGGCGGGGTCGCTGGGTTCCGCGGCGGCGTGCGGGCTGGGCGTTGACGCGGCGGTGAACCCGGGGCCGCTCCGCGGCGCGATGGCCGGGGAACTGGGCGTGATCGCGCGGGGCGATGGGGTGGTCGAAGACGGGGTGGTGGTTTCGTTGGGCGCCGCGGCGAGCAGGAGCAGCGGAGGCGTTGAGATCGACGCGCGCGGGCGGGTGCTCATGCCGGGGTTCGTCGATGCGCACACGCACGCGCTGTGGGCGGGTGACCGGCTCGATGAGTGGGACATGAAGCGCCGCGGCGTCTCGTACCTCGACATCCTGAAGGCGGGCGGCGGGATCATGTCCACGGTGCGTGCGGTGCGGGCGGCTTCGGAAGAGTCGCTTGCGGAGTCGCTGCACTCGCGGCTGGCGTCGATGCTCCGCGAGGGCACGACGACGGTCGAGGTCAAGAGCGGGTACGGCCTGACGACGGCGGATGAACTGAAGATGCTGCGGGTGATCGGGCGGTATGTCGGAGGGCGTCGGGGCATCGAGGCATCGGGGCGTCGGGTTGGAGATGGCGAAGGTGTGACCTGGGTGGTGCCGACGGCGCTCATCGGGCACGCGATCGACGGCGAGCAGCCTGATTTCGTGGTGCGCACGATCGGTGAGACGCTGGACGCGGTGCACGCCGAGTTCCCGGGCGCCGTGGTGGACGCATACTGCGAGAGCGGGGCGTGGTCCCTTGAGCAGTGCGCAAGGCTGTTCGCGCGGGCGCGGTCGCTGGGGCACCCGTTCCGCGTTCACACCGATCAGTTCAACGAACTGGGGATGACGCGGTGGGCCGTCGAGCACGGGGCGGTGAGCGTCGATCACCTGGAGGCTTCGTCGATCGAGACGCTGCGGGCGGTGGCGGAATCCGGGACGTTCGGGGTGATGCTGCCGTGCGCGGGGTTCCACACCGACGGGAGGTACGGCGACGGGCGGCGGTTCCTCGACGAGGGCGGGGCGCTGGTGATCGCGACGAACGTGAACCCCGGCTCGGCGCCGTGCGCCTCGATGCCGATGGCGGTGGCGCTGGCGGTGCGGTTCCTGAGACTCTCGCCCGCGGAAGCGCTGACGGCGTGCACGCGGAACGCGGCGGCGCTGCTGGGGCTGACGGACCGTGGGGTGATCGGGCCGGGGGCGCGGGCGGACCTGATCCTCTTGAAGCACACCGACGAGCGGATGCTGGCCTACGAGTTCGGCGGAGACCCGGTGGAGGCGGTGGTCGCGGGGGGACGGGTCGTCCGCTCGCATTAGGCCCGCTTCGCTACGATCCAGGCCTATGCCCGCGCTGTCGAACAAGCCCAAACCGCTCTCGCCCGCCGAGGTGGCGCTCGCCTACGAGGCGGCCCAGAAGGTCGTCGAGGTGCACCGCCATATCTCAAAGTTCGCTCGCGTCGGCATGACGCTGGCGCAGATCGACGCGGAGGCGGCGCGGGTGATGCAGTCGATCGGGGTCGCGTCGTGCTTCATCCGGTACAAGCAGGGACGGGTGCCGCCGTTCCCGAGCCACACGTGCCTGAGCCTGAACGACTGCGTGGTGCACGGGCACGTGGGGTACCCGACGAACGACGCGGCGCTGAAGCCGGGGGACCTGTTCAAACTGGACGTCGGCGTGTTCCACAGGGGGTGGGTGGGCGACGCGGCGTGG
This sequence comes from Planctomycetota bacterium, assembly GCA_017303565.1. Classification (GTDB taxonomy): domain Bacteria; phylum Planctomycetota; class Phycisphaerae; order Phycisphaerales; family UBA1924; genus JAFLCM01. The sequence goes on along the minus strand of JAFLCM010000018.1, from coordinate 2,342 downwards.
TCGTACTCGGTGGGCGAGCCGTCGGCGGGGAACCGCCGGCTGATGCAGTGCGGCAAAGCCGCCCTGGCCCGCGGCCTGAAGAAGCTCCAGCCCGGCGCGATGTGGATCGAGTGGGCCAGGGAGGTGCAGGGCTGCGTCGAGAAGGAGTACGGGTACAAGTGCGTCCGCGGGCTGGGCGGGCACGGCATCGGGCTGAAGCAGTTGCACGGGCCGCCGTTCGTCTCGAACGTGGCGCCGTCCTTTGACGGCGAGTGGCGCGAGGCGTACCAGCGGATCGCGCCGGGGACGCTGGTGGCGGTCGAGCCGATGATCGCGGTGGGCACGGGCACGCACCTGGCGCGGGGCAACGGGTGGCCGCAGGTGAGCGCCGACGGGTCGATGACGGTGCACTACGAGGCGGACGTGCTGATCACCGAGAACGGGCCGAGGGACTTGACCGAGGGCATGACCGACCTGCCCGATGTGATCGGGTGATCGATCGCCGCTGGTTTCGGGACGCCGGCGCGGTCAGACGGGGTTTTCCTGGTCTTCGACGGCCTCGGCGCCCTCGACCTGGGCCATGCGGGAGATCTCGGCGGGGGTGGTGACGCCCTTGAGGATCTTGAGTTTCCCGTCCTGGAGCAGGGTGCGCATGCCGTTGCCGATGGCGGCGCGGCGGAGTTCGGCGACGCCGGCGCGCTCGAAGGCGAGCGTACGGAGTTCCTGGTTCATGGTCATCATCTCGAAGATGGCCTTGCGCCCGCGGTAGCCGGTGCCGGAGCAGTTGTCGCAGCCGACGGCCTTGCAGATGCCGCCGCCGGAGGCTTCTTCGGGGGTGATGCCGGTGAGGCGGAGGTACTTGGGGTCCGGGGTGGGGTCGGGTTCCTTGCACTTGGGGCACAGCACGCGGATGAGGCGCTGGGCCATGACCGCCTGGATGGAGCTGGCGACGAGGAAGGGCTTGACGCCCATGTCGATGAGGCGGGTGATGGCGCTGGGGGCGTCGTTGGTGTGCAGGGTGCTGAAGACGAGGTGGCCCGTGAGGGCCGCCTGGATGGCGACCTCGGCGACTTCCTTGTCGCGGATTTCGCCGACGAGGATGATGTTCGGCGCCTGGCGGAGCATCGAGCGGAGCACCATGGCGAAGGTGAGGCCGATGTGCTCGCGGATCTGGCACTGGTTGATGCCGGTGAAGGCGTACTCGATCGGGTCCTCGGCGGTGATGATCTTCTTGTCGGGGCGGTTGAGGATGTCGAGCGCCGAGTACAGCGTGGTGGTCTTGCCCGAGCCGGTCGGGCCGGTGACGAGGAAGATTCCGTTGGGGCGGCGGATGATCTTGTTGAAGGCGGCGAGGTTGTCGGCCTCGAAGCCGAGGTTCTCGAGGCCGATGCGGACCGAGTCGGGGCGGAGAATACGGAGGACGATCGATTCGCCGTGGTAGGCGGGGCAGGCCGAGACGCGGAAGTCGACGACCTTGGTGACGCCGTCCTGCTCGATGGGCATCTTGATGCGGCCGTCCTGGGGGACGCGCTTCTCGGCGATGTTCATTCCCGCGGTGAGTTTGAAGCGTGCGAGGACCGCGTTCTGCATGCGCTTGGGCAGGTTGTCGCGTTCGAGGCACACGCCGTCGATGCGGTAGCGCAGGCGGACACGGTCGGCCATCGGCTCGATGTGGATGTCGCTGGCGCGGCTCTTGACGGCCTCGATGATGATGCGGTTGACGAGCTTGATGATCGGGGCCGAGTCCGCGGCCTGGTCGATCGACGAGTCCACGCTCTTGTCCATCGACTTGTCGATGGACTTGTCGATGGAGGCCGACATGAGCGACTCGTCGGCGGCGACCATGCGCGGCTTGTTGACGTCGCTCTTGGTGTCGAGGAACTGCTTGATCTTGCCGCGGGCGGCGATGACCGGGTCGATCTCGACGCCGAGTTTGAAGCGCAGCAGGTCGAGGGTTTCGAGGTTCTTGGGATCGTGGATGACCAGTTCGAGTCGGTTGCCCTTCTTGCCGCGGGGGAGCACGAGGTACTTGCGGATCAGTTCCTCGGGGATGAGTTTCAGGTCGATCTTCAGGGCCTCGTCGTCCTTGGTGGGGTCGACGTAGGGGCGGTTGAACTGCTCGGCGAGGGCCTTGGCGACGTCCTCTTCCTTGGCCATCCCCGCGTCGATGAGCGTCTCGCCGATGCGCTTGCCCTGGCCCTTGGCCATGTTGAGGGCGGTGTCGAACTGCTCCTGCGAGATGACGCCCTTGGCGACCAGGATCTCGCCGAGTTTCTTCCTCCCGCCGGGGCGGGAGGGGCTGGAGGGGCCTTTGGCCATCTGCGTCATGCAGGTTTCCTTCGAAATCGGGCGGGGGCGGGGCT
>JAFLCM010000179.1 GCA_017303565.1 Planctomycetota bacterium | reverse complement strand
GCAGCGGCCTGCCGATCACATACGAGTACGCCCGCTGCACGGCGTCGATCGCGTCCGCGTTCTCCACCGCCACCGCCGGCGCCAGCAGGCAGTTCCCCAGCACGAACCCCAGCCACACCAGCGTGTACGCCAGCCCCAAAAGCACCGCCACCGGGTACAGCACCGCCCCAACCACGCTCACTCCCGGCAGGCTGAACAGCGCCCAACCGCCCGCTTTCAGGACCAGCGAAAGCACCGCCGCCGCCCCCAGGGGAATCAGCACCGCGGCGAGCAGCGTCCCCAGCCGCCGCAGCGAAAAGACCACCGCCCGGCGCACCGTCAGGTCCACATCCCCAGCAATCTCCACCGCCGCCGAACGGCAGATCGACAGCCCGCCCGCAAGGAACACCCCGCCCAGCACCAGCATCGAGGCGCTCAAGATCACCCAACGCTCCGAGTGAATACCCGGCGCCGTCCACGCGAGCGACAGCCCGTCGAGCACCCGCCGCAGGTCGAGCGCCACCAGCCCCGCCGCCGCGTCCCCGACGCCATCTCCGATGTCGCGCAGCACGGAGACCGCCACGCCCTGGGCCTTCTTGCCCGCGGCGTCCGCGCTCTCAGTGAGCAGCCCGACCAGCCGCGCCGCCCACCACATGACCAGCACCGTGGCCGTGCCCACCAGCACCCGTGCCGGGCGCGAGGCGATCACCGGAAGGCGCAGCAGCCTCGGCCACACCAGCCCCGCCGTCAGTTCCCCGAACGTCACCGGGCCGTGCGGACGGTTGAACTCGGTCCGGTTCCCATCAAGCGGTCGTTCGCCCATGCCCCCAGCCTACCAAGCCGCCGGGCGTCGCGCCTCTACCACAGCGTCCGCACCCGGATGGTCTCGGGGATGCCGCGCAGCCCCTCCTTCACCGCGTCGGAGTTCTTGCCGTCGATGTCGATGATGACGTACCCGTGCCGCGGGTTCGACTGCAGCGTCTCGGCGGCGATGTTCGCCCCCAGGTCGGCGATCAGTTTGTGCAGCTTGCTCAATACGCCCGGCACGTTGCGGTGGAAGTGCAGGATCCGGTGGTGCCCCTCGTGCAGCACCGGCAGGTCGACCTCGGGGAAGTTCACGCTCCCCGCCGTCGAGCCGTTGTTCATGTACTTCACCAGCTTCGTCGAAACCTCGTCGGCGATGTTCCGCTGGGCCTCGAGGGTGCTGCCGGCGATATGCGGCGTCAGGATCACCCCCGGCAGGCCCCGCAGGGGGCTCCTGAACTCCTGCTCGTTGCTCTCGGGCTCTTCGGGGAAGACGTCGACCGCCGCGCCGAACAGGTGACCGGACTTCAGCGCCTCCGCCAGCGCGTCCACATCGACCACCGTCCCCCGCGCGTTGTTGATCAAGACCGCGCCCTTCTTCATCCGCGCCAGTTCCGCCCGCCCGATCAGGTTCATCGTTGCCGCGGTCTCCGGCACGTGCAGCGACACGATGTCCGACTGCTCCAGCAGCGCGTGCAGCGACTTCACCGCCTGCGCGTTGCCCAGCGGCAGCTTGTCCGCGATGTCGTAGAAGATCACCCGCAGCCCCAGCGACTCCGCCAGCACGCTCACCTGCGAGCCGATCCGCCCGTATCCGACCAGGCCGAGCACGCGGCCCCGCACCTCGTGGAATCCCTCCGCGGACTTCACCCACTTGCCCGCGTGCATCTGCGCCGAACGCTCGACGATCCCGCGGTTGAGCGCGATCACCTCCGCCACCGTCACCTCGGCCACGCTCCGCGTGTTCGAGAACGGCGCGTTGAACACGCTCACCCCCTTGTCCGCAGCCGACCCCAGCGAGACCTGGTTGGTCCCGATGCAGAAGCACCCGACCGCCCACAGCCTCTTGGCCGACTCGAAGAACTCCGGCGTCAGCGTCGTCTTGGACCGGATGCCCAAGAGGTGCGCATCCCCGGCGGCGTCGATCAGGTCCTTCCCCGACAACGCCTTCTTGTGCGCCTCCACGCTGTACCCCTGCTCCTCGAACAGTTCGACCGCGCGGGGGTGAACGTTCTCGAGCAGGACCACCTTGATCTTGTGCAGCGGGTAGGAAGTCGGGGCGTTCATGGGGCGGGTGCCGGGGGACTTGCGGGCAGGGGGAACGGGCAGCGTCGTGGACATGACGCGTTCATCGGTCGGAAGCCGCGGGCGATGGACGCCCGCCGAAGACCCCAACGGTAGGGGTGGCTCCGGTCCGGGTCGATCACGCCCGGGATTGCACTCCGGACTCGAATGCAACCATTGGAGGCCATCAACCGCCACGCCCTGATAACCCGAGCATGACCGGAACCGATGGAGGCGGCTTTGGCCATGCTGGATCAGGGGCCGGTGCGGGGCGTATAGGCTGGCAACCCATGAGCGACGCGATGGAGATCCTGCCCGGGCTTGTGGCGATCGTCGCGATGCCGCTTTTCCTGATCATCTGCTTCGCGCTCTGGGTGTGCACGTCGCTCCGGATCGTCGTCTGCTGCGTTGTTCCAAGCCCGGTGCTGGAGCGTGCCGCCGCACGGAGATCATGGTGGGTCGTCTCCGCTCGGCGCCCGAGCGCGTTCGCCTCGCTCTTCTCCTGCCTCACCCTCGCCGCGTTCGCCGCGTTTCTCATCGACGCGGGCCTGCTGTGGTTCACCGCTCCGCCTTCCGAGATCGCGCCGGTTCGGCGCACGCTCTGGCTCGGCGCGCTCGGCGGGGCGCTGGCTGTGTGGGGCGCGCTCATCCTGGTCTCCGCGAGTCGCGCAAGAAAAACCCCGGCGCGGGCCGGGGTGTGAAGAAGCTCGACTTCGATCTCCGCCTCACGCCGCCTTGCGGAACTTGCTCTTGGCGTAGGTCGGCTTGGGCATCGTCATCGTCCCCGCGGAGGCGGGCTCGGCAGACGACGAGGCCGACGACCGCGAGTTGTCCGCGTCCAGCTTGAACCGCGTCACGATCGAGCGCAGCTTCTCCGCGTTGGCGGACAGCTGGCTCGCCGCGCTCGCCGCCTGGTCGGCGCCCTGCGCCGTCTGCTTCGTGAGCTGGTCGATCGACGACACGTTGCGGCTGATCTCCTCGCTCGCGCTGGTCTGCTGCTGGGCAGCCGCCGCGATCGACTGGATCATCTGGGCCACGCTGCGGGCGCTGGACACGATCTGCTTCAGGCTCTCGCCCGCCTGACCGGCGAGCTCCACGCCCGCCTGCACCTGCTGCGTGCCCTCGCTCATCCGCGCCACCGCCTGGCCCGTCTCGTTCTGGATCGTCTGGATGCTCTCGGCGATCTCCTTGGTCGCCTTGGTCGTCCGGTCCGCCAGCTTGCGGACCTCGTCGGCGACCACCGCGAACCCGCGACCGTGCTCGCCCGCACGCGCCGCCTCGATCGCCGCGTTCAGGGCCAGCAGGTTGGTCTGGTCGGCGATGTCGTTGATCACCTCGATGATCTGCCCGATCTGCTCGCTCCGCTTGCCCAGCTCGGACACGCTCGCGGCCCCGGCGGTTACGGCGCCGTTGATCGACTGCATCTCGGTGATGGTCTTGTTGACCTCGTTCCCGCCCTTCTCGGCGAGGTTCCCGCTCTCGGTCGCGGACGTGTTCGCGTCGTTCGACCGGCGCGCCACCTCCGCGACGCTCGAGGTCATCTCCTCGATCGCGCTGGAGATCTGCGTCACCTGCCCGGACTGCTCCTGCATGCCCGCCGACATCTCCTCGGCGCTGGCCGCGATCTCCGTCGCCGCCGCCGCCACTTCTTCCGTCGAGCGGCGCACGTCGCTGATCACCCCGTGCAGATACGACACGAACTTGTTGAAGCCCCCGGCCAACTGGCCGATCTCGTCGGCCCGATTGATCGTGATCCGCTGCGTCAGGTCGCCCTCGCCGTCGGCGATGTCGTTCACGCTCGCGATCAGAGACTTGAGCGGCTTCACCATCGTCACCCGCAGCATGAAGATGAACAGACCGCCGCCCACGATGACGAGGGGAACGGTCCAGCCCAGGCCGCCCGTGATGAACGAGGCCACCTGGTCGTCAACCACCTTGACGGGCAGCTGCACCTCGTACGCGCCGTGCATGTAGCCGACCTTCCAACCCTCCATGCGGAACCCGACCGGGTCCTTCCCGTCCTTGTCGGTGTCCCACTGGTTGCCGGGGTCGCCGTGGCACATCATGCACCCCTCGGTCAGACGGATGGCCCGCATGTAGTGAAACGTGTTGGTGGCGGGATCGATCTCGCCGATCGCCTCCGCGCCGCCGCCGTTCACCTGCTGCGTCAGTTTCGTCAGAAGGTTCGCGCGGAACGTCCCGGCCTGTGGCTCGTTCTCCTTGTTCCGCGCCTCGAACGACGCGATCTTGAACTCGATGTTCTCGCGCTTGGCCGCTTCCTGGGCGGCGGTCCAGCCCGCCACGACCGGGATCGTCGCGAAGATCTTGGACTCCTTGTACGACTTGCCCGACTCCAGCGTCTTCTTCAGGTCGGCGAGCATCCCGTCCATGTCGAACGCGCCGCTCTTGGCGATCTGCGCCGTGTGGTTCTTCGCCTCGTCGGCCACGGCCGTGAACGCCGCCGCCTTCTCCTTCATCGCTTCCAGGGCGCTCGCGCGGTACCCCTTCACGAACACCACGTAGTTCACCGCAACCACGATCGCGAGGATCGCCATCGTCGCCACGATCACCTTGGACGCCAGGCTCAGGCTCTTGAACCAACTGGTCATGGTCCGCTCCCCAATCTTTCGAGTCGTTCATGGTCGCCCCCGGCTGACACCAGCCGCGCAGCACGACGCCCAAATGTCGGCATCCCACCCGAACGGGTTCAGGGACAATCCTGAGAGAATCCGTGCCGCATCCGTGATTCCCCGAATAGGGTGAACGCAGCAGCCGCGTTGTGCCCGCCCGGACCACGCCCTAGAACGGCACCGCTGACCGAAAAAGCACCCCTCCGCCTCCGCCCGGGTCCGAGAAACCCAGCTCCCCCGCGTGCAGCATCAGCCGTTCCCCCGACAACCGTCGCCCGTACAGCGGATCGCCCACGATCGCCCGCCCGATTCCGATCGGCGGGAGCAGCGCCGCGTGAACCCGCAACTGGTGCGTCCGCCCCGTCAAGGGCCACAGCGCCACCCGAGTCCGGTCCACTTCGAAACTCAGCACCCGCCACCGCGTCACCGCCTCACGACCGTGCAGCCAGTCGTACACCTGAAACGGCCTCCGGCTCACGTCCAGTCGCAGCGGCGCGTCCACCTCCCCCTCATCCGCGTGCGCCACGATCCCATCCAGCAGCGCCACGTACCTTTTGTGTGTCTCGCGCCGCTCAAACTGACCACTCAACGCCCGCTGCGCTCCCGGCGTCAGCGCTACCACCATCAGCCCCGACGTGTCCATGTCCAGCCGATGCACCATCATCGGCCCGGTCGCCGCCGGGAACATCGCCCGCACTCGGGCCACCACGCAGTCCTTCTTCTCTTCGCCGATCCCCGGCACGCTCAGCAGCCCCGCGGGCTTGTCCACCACCACCCACTGGTTCGACGCCTCCACCACACGGAGTTCTCCATCGCACGCCACCGGCGGCGGCAGTCGCCCCGGAACCTCCCTGCCTCGGTGGATGTCGGGCCTCTCGTTCACAGTCCCTAAGATAGAGAATCAGGCTCGCACCCCATTCCGGCACGTCTCGTTCGCACCCGCACCCCGCCCGCCCGGCGGTCATTCGGAGCCAACCCGTGACGCATCGCCTCGC
>JAFLCM010000178.1 GCA_017303565.1 Planctomycetota bacterium | reverse complement strand
GATCATGTAGATCACCAGCCCGGCGAGTACCAGGTGGGTCTTCCCGGTGTCGCCCAGGGTCAGGATGATCACGATCGTGAAGTAGCCCAGCAGCAGGCTGCCCGCGTCGCCCAAGAAGATGTTGGCCGGGTTGAAGTTGTGGGGCAGGAAGCCCAGGCACGCCCCGAGCAAGGCCATGCACATGACGATGCGGGCGCTGTCGAGGCGTCCGTCGTCGGCGACGGCCAGCCCCAGCGCGATGACCAGGAGTCCCGCGGCGGCGATCGCGGTGACGCCCGAGAGCAGGCCGTCGAGCCCGTCGATCAGGTTGCTGGCGTTGCACGCGCCCAGCACGAAGATGGCGATGATCGCCACGCCCACCCAGTAGATGACGTCGATCGTCAGCACGCCCGAAGAGAACGGCAGCGTGAAAGGCAGGTCGAACTGGAAACGGAGTTCCTCGTTGTTGAGCAGCCGGCCGAGGGTTGGCGACAGCACGCCCGCGGCGACCTTGGTGCCGATGTCCTCCATGGCGAGGAAGGCGGCGCCCATGAGTTGCCCGGCGACCTTCAGCCGCGGGTACAGGCCCTTCACGTCGTCGACCAGCCCGGTCACGCACACGATCGCCATGGCGGCGACGACGCTGAGGATCGGCACCTGGGACTGCTCGGGGTGGGCGGCGGACTCGTGGATGCAGAAGGTGCCGCCCTCGGTCGCGAACGCGCCGCCGATGTAGCTGGTGAACACGCCGGCGAGGAGGCCGAGGAACACCGCCACGCCGCCGAGGTAGGCGATCGGGATGCGGTGGACCTTGCGGGCCTCGCTGGGGCGATCGACCACGCCGTGCCGGATGGCCAGGCGGCGCATCAGCGGCGTCGCAAGCAGCGTGACCACGAAAGCGACCGCGAGCACAGGCAGGTAGTTGTGGAAGAGGTCGAGGGCCTTCTCGGGCGCCACCGTGACCGCGGGGGGGGTCTCCAGCCCGCCGCCGATGGGCGAGCGCGCCACCGCGGCGTGGGCGAGGCCGGTGAGCAGGGAGATGATCGGATCGATGCTCATGCGGGCGGCGGTGACCGCAGGGTGTCAGCGATGGCGCGGATGGTGTCTTCGAGCGGGGTGGCGGGGGAGAAGCCGATCAGGTCGCGAGCGCGGGTGAGGTCCGGCTGGCGCCGGTGAAGGTCCTCGAACCCCGGCCCGTAAGCCCGATCATATGGGATCGGTTCGATCGGTGAGCCGCTTCGCAGGGTCTTCAACACGCGTTCGGCGAGTTCTCGGATCGAGACTGGAGTATCGCTGCCGAGGTTGACGACAAGGCCCAAGGCACGCGGTTTATCCATCAGGCGGACCAGCGCCGGGACGATGTCCCGCACGTCGCAGAAACAGCGGGTCTGCTTCCCGTCCCCATAAACATGCAGCGGCACGCCCCTGAGGGCGGCGGACACGAACCGGGGCAGGACCATGCCGTAGTCCCCGACTTGGCGTGGGCCGACGGTGTTGAAGAACCGCGTGATGACCACGGGCAGCGAGCGCTGGGCGTGCCACGCGAGCGCCAGGTACTCGTCGATGGCCTTGCTGGTGGCGTACGACCAGCGCCAGGCGGTGGTCGGCCCGTAGACGCAGTCGTCGGACTCGCTGAAGGGCGTCTTGGCGGACTTGCCGTAGACCTCGGAACTGGACGCGATGAGCGTGCGGGCTGGGCCTCCGGCGGTCCCGTGCTCCGCGGCGTAGCGCAGCAGCTCCGCGGTGTCGATGACGTTGGCCTCGATGCACTCGATGGGGCGGTCGACGATGCGCTGCACCCCCACCGCCGCCGCCAGGTGGTACACGTGGTCGAACCGTTCCGCGACGAGTTCAGCGCGGAGCACGCGGGAAAGATCGCCCTCGATCACGCGGAGCGAGGCGGCGTGCGGCCCAGCCAAAGCCGGCGCGAGGTTGTCGCGCCGGCCCGTGGAGAGGTTGTCGACAACGGTGACGCGATGCCCGAGCGCGAGCAGGTGGTCGGTCAGGTGAGAGCCGATGAACCCCGCGCCGCCGGTGATGAGGCACCGACGGCGCTCGGCCGCTTTCCGGGTGGCTCGCTCCACCACCATCGCTCAGGCCGCCTTGGAGCCGGACGAGGACTCGCCGGCGCGCTGGTACTCCATCGCCTGTTCGAAGTTCTTCTTGAAGTAGCCGCCGGCGGAGGCCTGCACGGCGTTGACGATCACGCCCAGGAACTCGGCCTTGTGCTCGCCCAGCTGGTTGCGGAGACGCGCGACCAGGCCGCGCTTCTCGCTGTAGGCGCGGACGACGAGCACAGCGGCGTCGGTGAGGCCCGAGAGCGTCACCGCGTCTCCGGCGACCACGGAGGGGGCGGTGTCGAGCAGCACGAGGTCGTACTTCTCGCGGGCGTCGTTCAGCACGCCGGCCATCTCCTTCGTGGCGAAACGCTCGTGGACGCCCTTGCGGTCCTTGCCCGCGGGCAGGACGGAGACGTTCTCGATCTTTGTCGCGACGACCGACGACGCGAACGCGGCCTGACCCTTCAGGATCTCGGAAAGGCCCGGCCCCTCGGAGACGCCGAGGGCCCCGTGCACGCCGGGGCGGCGCACGTTGGTATCGATGATCAGGACGTTCAGGCCGAGCGAGCCGGCGCTGGCGGCGAGGTTCGACACCAGCGAGGTCGAGCCCGAGCCGGGGAGGCCCGAGGTGACCAGGACGGTGCGGTAGCCCTTGGCCTGGCAGGCCTTGAGGATGTTGGTGCGGATCTGACGGTACGACTCGGCGACGATGCCCTCGGGCTTGTCGACCGTGGCGGTTTCGATCTTCGGCGGCTGGGTGGGGTCCATCGCCAGTTCGGGCACGAAGCCGAGCGGGCGGGTGCGGGGGATCATCGCCACGTCCTGCGGGCTGCGGATGCGCTGCTCGCGGGCCTCCTTCAGCACGATGAAGCCGGCGGTGAGGCCGACGATGGCGACCGCGGTGAGCGGGATGAGGATCTTGGCCTGCGGGAACGACGGGGTGTCCGGGGGCTCGGCCTCGTTGAGCTGGCGGACGCGCGTGCCGCGCTGCTGGAGCAGGGCCAGTTCGACGGCGCGGGCCTCGAACTCGGACTTGAGCTTGAGTTTCTCCTCGCGGGTGAGGGCGAACTCGCGGTACTGCTTGATGGCGATGGTGGTGTCGCGGAGCTTGGTGCGGGCCTGCTCCAGGCGGTCGGAGAGCTGGCTGAGCGCGGCCTCGGTGTTCTGGACGGTGTTGCGGAGGGTCTCACGCTGGGAAGCGAACTCGTCGGCCATGATCGTCTCGATCATGCGCTGACGCTCGGACTGAAGGGCGACGATGAGCCGCTCGCCACGCTTCACCTGCCCGTGCTCCTCGCCGAACTCCTGCTTGTCCGAGTTCAGGCGGGCCTGCACCTGCGCGATCTGGGCCTTGAGTTCCTCGGCGACGCGGGAGGTCTCGGCCGCCGAGCGGATGGCCTCGGGGTAGACGACGCCCGCCGGGTTCTTGGCGAGGTTGTCGTAGGTATCGAGCTGCTCCTGCGCCTTGGCGCGGGTGTCGCGGAGTTCGACGATCTGCGGCTGCAGCTGCACGATTTCGACGAACCGCTCGTTGCTCTGCTGCTCGAGCGTCGTGATCTCGCGGACCTGCAGCAGGTTCTCCATCGAGTTGTCGAGGTTGCGGATGTCGGACTCGAGTTCCTTCACCTTGTCGCTCGTCAGGGTGAGCAGGTTGGTGGTGGCGCGGTTGGTCTGCTGGCGGTTGTCCTCGAGGTACACGTCCTTGATCGCGGTGGCGATGATGGCCGCGTCCTGGCGGTTCTGGGTGCGGACCTGCAGGCGGATCAGCGCCGTCTCGGGGACGACGTACGACCCGACGATCTTGCGGAGTTCCTTCAGCGCCTCGACCGGCTCGATGGCGCCGCTGGGCGTGAGGTAGGACTGGGCCCACTTGGTCTCGCGGAACTGGGGCTGCTCGAGGGCGCGCTTGAGCACCACGTCCGAGCGCATGACGCTCACCTGGGTCTCCATGTAGAGCTGCAGTTCTTCCTTGACCTGCGGGGTGGCGGCGGCGGACGCCGTGCTGCCCTCACCGGCGCGGTACGGCGGCGAGCACTCGAAGACGACGTAGCCGGTGTAGATGGGGTAGATGAACAGGAGCGCGAAGTGCAGCACCGTGCCGACGATCGCCCCCGCGACGCCCGAGAGCAGCAGCCACGGGTAGTACTGCTGCAGGACGCGCACCGGGTCGATCAGGGGCCCGCCCGCGGCCTGGGCCGAGGGCGCGGGAGCGCCCACCGGTCGTGGAGCGGTCAGGGGCTGGTTCGCGGGGATGCTCGTCATGGTCGTCTCGTCTTTCGAGCCCGGCGCGGGCGGTCATGCCCTGACGCCGGCGTCGGATCACGCGGGAAACTCACCGGGGCTGGGGCGCAGGTTCTGCGCTTTCTCCCGGACCTCTGCGCTCTGTACTTCGGCCTACTGGACCTTCTGCCTCAACGAATCCAGGTCGGCGTCGAACTGCTTGCGGGCGGCCTCGGGCATCTTGGCGTGCGCCTCCCGAGCCCGGTCGTAGCACTTGCGGGCCGCGGCGATGTCCGCGGGCTTCATCATCATCCGGGCCATGCCCAGGTGGACGTTGGCGGCGACCACCTCGTCGGGCCCGCGCGCGTTATCGGCCGCGCGGGTGAGGAAGCGGATCGCGTTCTCGACGTCGTTCATCTGCAGGTACACCTGACCGACGGTGTCCAACACCGGCGAGGCGTCGCCCGCGCCGCGGGCCGCCGCCAGCGCGAAGGGCAGCGCCTCCTGCGGCTTGTCGAGGTGCTTCGACAGCGTATACGCCGCGTTGTTGTTGAACTCCACCTCGGTCGGAGCGATCTCCAGGCCCTTCTTGCAGGCCTCGAGCGCCTCGGGGTACTTGCCCAGCGCGTAGTACAGCTGGTTCATCGCGCGGTACATCTCGACCTTCGCCGGCAGGTCGTCGCCCAGCTGCGACTCGAGCGCCACGATCTCGTCGAGCAGCTTCTGGATCGACTCGCCCGCCTGCTGGCGGAACGGGACCTCCATGATGACAAGGATCGGGGGCGGCGGCTGGCGGTCCTTGCGGAAGCGGTCGAACACTTCCTTCTGCGCCTGGCGCCGGCCGTCGGGCAGGTCGCGGTAGAACACGTTGCCCTTCTTGAACGACACGTAGATCATGTCGGTGGTGTCGTTGAACCACCCGTAGACCTGGCGCGACGTCTCGGCCTTCTTGTAGCCCTGCCGCGCCAGCGTGATGCCTTTGTCGGTGTCGCCCAGGAACGCCTCGGCGCGGGCCCGCAGCATGACCGTCGCGAGCAGCTCCTGCGCCGCGGAGTCTTCCTCGATCTGGCGGAGCAGCTTGCCCACCTCGGCCCGCTCGGGCAGCGGGTTCATCCGCTTGAGCAGGCAGTGCAGGTAGAACGAGCGGTTCTCCGTCACGTCGTATCCGGGGATGGTCAAGAGCAGGCGGTACATGTCCGCCGCCTCGCGGAAGGCCTCGAGGCCCATCGCGTAGGTCGCGGCCTGGCGCACCCAGACGGGGTCGGTCTTCTTGTCGCGGTTGACCACCTTCAGCATGTGCCCGAGGGCCTCGACCTTGCGACCCGTGCGGTTGAGCCGCTCGATGAAGAGCTGGCTCAGGTCGTCGTTGCTGGGGTTGGCGTCGACAGCCTTGGTGAGCAGCGAGAACGCCTGCTCGCTCAGGCCCTTCTGCTCGTGCAGCTCGAACACCATGTTCCACGCC
>JAFLCM010000177.1 GCA_017303565.1 Planctomycetota bacterium | reverse complement strand
GGCATCACCCCCGGCAGCCGCCTGAACATCCCCGTCGGCTTCGCGTTCATCGGCCTCGCGGTCGTTATCGCCGTCGTCCTCGGCGCGTACATGCTCGGCTACAACAAGAGCGAGAAGAAGTTCAAGGCCGACCAGCAGCGACAGGAAGCCCAGGAGAGCGCGGGCATCGTTGACCCCACCGCGCCCAAGTTCAGCGACCTCGAGCAGGCCGCCGCTCCGCGCCAGGCGTCTCGCCCCGACCCCGTCACCGCGCCGCCGCCGACCAAGCCCGCCGAACCCGAGAAGCCCGCCGCGAGGTTCGTCGTCGTCAAGACCGCGAAGGAAGACCCGCGCAAGGACGGCCTCAACTACCCCACCGTCGCGACGCTGCCCATCAAGGAAGCCACCGCCACCGCCGAGTACCTCCTGAGCAAGGGCTACTCCGCCGCGCTGGTCCCCGCCCGCAACGACAACCGCCTGTTCATGGTCATCCCCCTCGTCGGCCTCGACCGCGAGGGCTACCAGAAGAACAAGGACAGCGTCGAACGCACCCTCCGAGACCTGGGGCGCGCCTTCAAGCGCGACCAGAAGGGCGCGGCGGACTTCAACGACCTGTTCTGGGTGAAGTACGACAAATAGGCCGTACCGAACGGAATCCGATCTATTGCCCTTGCCGGAACCCGTCGGCCCTGCTATATTCTCCGCCCCCATTCGCCCGGACCAGCCGGGCCATTGTCTCAAGGAAACAGCCATGTCCATCGATCGCAGTCTTCGCACCGGCGGCGGCCTCTCGACCAAGCGTTCCGTCCTCAAGCGCACCGAGCGCGTCGAGAAGATGAAGAGCTCCGCCGGCACCGATTTCAACAAGCGCGCCGTCCTGGGCCTCCCCAAGACCCGCGTCAACTGATCACGCCCGTCCGGTCCCGGCCTCGCCGACGACCGGGCGCTGAGCCACAACCGCAAGGCGCCGGGTGTGCCCGCACACCGCCACGGCGCCTTGTTGCGTTTTGGGGGTCGGGCGGCCGGCGCGGTTCCCGCTACAGTCCGCGCATGGACATCGGCCCACTGATCTCCGACCGCTCCCGCGCCATCGACGCCTCCGGCATCCGCAAGGTCTTCGAGCTGGGCGCGAAGCTCCAGAACCCGATCAACCTCTCGATCGGCCAGCCCGACTTCCCCGTGCCCGACGCGGTGAAGAAGGCCGCCGTCGACGCCATCCACGCCGACCACAACGGCTACACGCTCAGCCAGGGCATCCCCACGCTCCGCGCCCGCATCGCCCAGGAAGTGAACGAGGACCTCGGCTGGCCCGCCGACTCCGGTTCTCCCACGAGCCCCGTCGGCCTGATGTGCACCACCGGGACCAGCGGCGGCCTGTTCCTCGCGCTCATGGCCCTCCTCTCCCCCGGCGACGAGATCGTCCTGCCCGATCCCTATTTCGTCGCCTACCCGTCGATGGTGAAGGTCCTGGGCGGCAAGCCGGTGCTCTGCGACACCTACCCCGACTTCCGCATGACCGCGGCCCGCATCGAGCCGCTCATCACGCCGCGCACCAAGGCCGTCATCATCGATTCGCCCGGCAACCCCTCGGGCGTCGTGCTCACGGCCAAGGACTGCGCCGAGATCGCCGACCTTTGCCGCTCCCGCAGCGTGCTGCTCATCTCCGACGAGATCTACGACCGCTTCGTCTTCTCCGACGCCTCCGAGACGGTCGGCGGCGTGAAGCGCTGCCCCAGCCCGTGCCGTCGTGAGCGCGCCTGGGAATCCATGCTGCTGGTCCGCGGGTTCGGCAAGACCTACGGCTGCACCGGCTGGCGCCTCGGATACGCCGCCGGGCCCAAGCGCCTGCTCGACGAGATGACGAAACTGCACCAGTACACCTACGTCTGCGCCCCCGCGCCGCTGCAGCACGCGGCGCTGGCGACGTACGGCGTGGACATGGGCCCCTGGGTCGCCCGCTACGAGCAGCGCCGCGACATGGTCGTCGAGCGCCTCGGCAAGGTCACCGAGGTCGCCCGCCCCGGCGGCGCGTTCTACGCCTTCCCGCGGGTCCCGCAGAAACTCGGGATGACCGCCCAGCAGTTCTGCGAGGCCGCGATCGAACGCAGCGTCCTGACCATCCCCGGCAACGTGTTCAGTTCCCGCGACTCGCACCTGCGTCTCAGTTTCGCCGTGAAGGAAGAGACGCTGGAACGCGGGCTCGACGTGCTGATCGACATGATGAAGTGAGCGCCGAGTCTACTTCGGCGCGGGCTCGTCGGGCGGGTCGAGCGTGTAGTCATGCACGCGCCGCGACTCCTCCATCACGAGGTCGCTGGGGCGCTCCTTGATCTTGCCGTCCTCCATCTCCTCGATGCGGTCGGCGTAGTGGAAGATGCGGTTGTCGTGGGTGACGACGATGACGCAGCGGTCCTGCGCGCCGCCGGTCAGTTCCCGCGTGCCGCTCTTGATGAGTTCGATGACCTGCTGGCCGGTGCGGGCGTCGAGGGCGGCGGTGGGCTCGTCGCAGATCAACACCCGCGGGCGTCCGACCAGCGCCCGCGCGATCGCCACCCGCTGCTGCATCCCGCCCGAGAGTTGCGACGGCAGCGCCCGCGTCCGTTCGCCCAGCCCGACGAGTTTCAGGCACTCCGCGGCCCGGTCCAGCGCCTCGCCCCGGTTCACGCCGCGGATCAGCAGCGGCACCGCGGTGTTCTCCAGCGCCGTCACTGTCGAGATGAGGTTGAACTGCTGGAAAACGAAGCCGATGTACTCCCCGCGCCGGATCGTCTGCCCGTCCCGCGACAGCGAGCGCCAATCGACGCCGAACACCTCGGCCTTTCCCGAGTCGGCGTCGAGCACGCCCGAGATGATCGAGACCAGCGTCGTCTTCCCGCAGCCCGAAGGCCCGACCAGCATGACGAACTCGCCGCCGTGGACCTTCATGCTCACGCCCCGGATGGCGTGGACCGCGATCTTGCCCGCGCCGAACGACTTGTGCACGTTGTCGAGGTGAACGGCGACGACGCGCCGGGCGGCGCTGGGGACGGGCGATGCCGCGGGCGCGAGGGTCATTTGAACACCACCGCGGGTTCGAGCGTCAGCACGCGGCGCAGGCTCAGCACGCTGCCCGCGCCGACGCAAAAGAGCATCGCGAAGAACGAGATGATGAGCAGCGGCCAGGGGAAGTACGCCGCCAGTTCCGCTCCCGGCCTGCGCGCCCCCCACGAGAACACCCCGGCGAGCCCGACGCCGATCCCGAAGCCGACGATCGCCACCAGGAAGGCCTGCAGAAGGATCATCCCGATGAGCAGGCGCGACCGCGCCCCGACCGCCTTGAGCACGGCGAAGTTGCGGAGGTTCTCGACCGTGAACTGGTAGAAGATCGACGCCGAAACGATCACGCCCACGATGAACCCGAGCATGACGGTGATGCCGAAGTTGATGCCGATGCCGGTCTCCACGATGATGAACTCGGTGTTGCGGGCGACCAGTTCCTCACCCGTGAACGCCTTCAGCGTAGGGATCGCGTCGATCGCCGCCGCGACCTGCGCCTTGTCGGCCCCGTCCTTGCTCTTGACGAGGATGAAGGTGATCGAGTTCCGCGGCTGAGGAACGTACCGCAGCGCGTTCTGGAAGGTGGTGAACACCAAGGCGTTGCTCTCGAAGCCCGAGGTAGCCCGGCAGATGCCGACGACCACTGCCCGCTGGTCGTTGAGGCGCAGCGTGTCGCCGATGCCCACGCCGCCGAGTTTCGGGATCGCCGACTCCTCGATGATCACCGCGTCGGGCATGCGGAGGTCCTCGATCGAGCCCGCGATCATCATGGGTGGCTGCCCGATGAACGTGGTCCGGTCGATGCCGAACAGCTGCACGGTCTTGAAGGACGTATCCGGAAGTTCGCACAGCGCCCGCGCGGCGTAGAACGGCTCGGCCCACGCCACGCCCGGGATGCTCCGCACCCGCAACAGGTCGGATTCCGACAGGGGGCGGACTTCGCCGACGTACCGCGTCTTGGGGTCGGCGACCCAGAAGTCCGGCTGCCCGACGTTCTGCAACGGTCCGGTGGCCCGCTGCATCAGCCCGAGAAAAATCGCCCCCTGCTGCGCGATCAAGAGCGCGGCGAAGGACAGCCCCAGCACCAAGGACAGGTACTTGCTCTTGTCGCCCAGCAGCATTCGGACGGCGATTCGGAACATCTGAGGTGGGAGGGTAGTGCCTCGGGACGCGTGAGTTCGACCGGGCCGCCGGGTGGATGCGGGGGTTTGTCGGTATCCTCTGCCCGCCATGGGCGTGACCACCATCGCGTTTCTGGGGGACGTCGTCGGCACGCCGGGCAGGCGTGTGTTCCGGCGCGCCGTGCAGGACCTGCGCGACGTTCACGGCGTCGAACTCGTCATCGTCAACGCCGAGAACTCCAAGAACGGCAGCGGGCTGACGCCCGACCAGTACCACGAGCTCCGCGAGGCCGGGGCCGATGCGATCACGCTGGGCGACCACTGGGCCAAGGAGTCCAAGATCTTCCAGGTGCTTGACGACCCGAAAGAGCCGGCCTGCCGCCCGGCCAACCTGTCCTCCCGCGCCCCCGGCAAGCGGTGGACGATGGTGGGCAACTCGCCCGTGGCCGTCGTCACGGTGCTGGGGCGTCTGTACAACATCACCATGCCCTCGAACGACCCGTTCGAGTGCGTGGACTCGGTGGTCGCGGAGATCGTTGCGGCGCGCCCCGACGCGAGCGTGATCGTCGAGGTCCACGCCGAGGCGACCAGCGAGAAGATCGCGATGGCGTGGTACTGCCTCAAGCAGTGGGGCGGGCGCGTGGTGGCGGTGGTCGGCAGCCACACGCACGTGCAGACCGCCGATGCGCGCTTGCTCGACGGGCGGCTCGCGGCGATGACTGACCTGGGCATGTGCGGCTCGCGCCGCAGCGTGCTGGGGCGCGACGTCGACAAGGTCCTGCAGGTCATGGTGCAGCAGCGCCCCATCGCCATGGACGTGTGCGACATGGAGGCGACGGCGACCGGCTGCATCCTGAAGATCGACACCGACGCGCGGCGCGCCGTGTCGATCGCCCCGTTCAGCGTCACGCCGCCGGGCTGACGCGGGCCCAGAACTCCGGCGGGTGCTCCACCTCGTGGATTTCGAAGCCGACCAGGTCGCTCCAGTTGGCGGCCCAGGCGTCCATCGCGGCGCGGTCCGGGGCGCTCATGGCCTGAAAGCACGTCGAGCCGTCGGGCGTGATCCAACTGGCGATGAACTCGACGCCCGCCGGCATCATCCGCCCCTTGGCCCGGAACCGGGCCCCGACGGCGTGGTAGTCCCCGTTGCGGAAGTGTTCGATGACGAAGAAGAGCATGCACGGGGTACGCCCAAGGTCGGGGCCGGGTTCGGGCTTGTCTGAGACAGAGGGGGGGCGGTTCACGCGGCGATCGCGCCGACGAACGAGAGCGCGAGCGCCACCAGATCGCGCACCGATGCGGCGCTGTCGAGTTGGCGGGTCAGTTCGAGGCGTGCCCGCTCGGCGGCGCCAGCGTCGAACCCGGAGGCCGCGGAGAGTCGGGCCGCGGCCTCGATCGACATCGTGATCGCGGCGCGGAGCGTGGCCTCGAGGTGGGCGTGGTCGTTGCCGTAGGAGCGCAGCAGCATGGACTGGCGCGCGATCAGCGACTGCGAGATCACCAGTTCGCGCAGGGCATCAACGATCAGCGCGCGCTCGGCGGGCGAGAGGGGCGCGGCGCTGTCGGACACGAGCGCATCGGCGAGGGC
>JAFLCM010000176.1 GCA_017303565.1 Planctomycetota bacterium | reverse complement strand
GTCACGCTCGCCGCGCCCGGGCGCGCCCCCGAGCGCATCGACCTGCAGCGCCTCGCCGTCGATGCCGCCCTCGACGCCAAGGGCGGCGCCGACGCCACCCTCGACATCCGCGGCGGGTTCCAGGGCTCCGCCTTCACCGGCGCGGGCACCATCGGCGCTTCCAACCTGCTCGGCCCGGCGGGCATCGACATCCGCACCATCGTGCCGCGCGGCTCGATCACCCTCACCGATGTGCCCTCGTCGCTCGTCGCGCTCGTCAGCCCGGAAAACGCCGTCGTCGCCCAGGCCGCGCTCGGCGGCACCGTCAACGCCCGCATCGCAGCGCTCGACAGCGGATCAGGCCTGACCATCGCCCTCGACAGCCCCAACGTCGCCCTCACCACCAAGGGCGTGATCGACAAGGACCGAATCACGGTCGGACCCACCAGCATCTCCGCCACGCTGACGCCCTCAGCGGTCGACGCCGTGCTCGCGGTCAAGGCCCCTCAACTCGCCCCGCGCCCGGCGCTGGCGGACACCGCCAAGGTCGCGGCGGAAGTCTCGACGCTCACGCTGCCCATCACCGGGCCCACTTCCCTCGGCAGCAAGCCAATCGGCGTCTTCCGCGTGGGCGTCCGCAGCGACAGTGACCTCATTCTCAACAACGCCGCCGTTCTCGGAACAGGCACGCCCGAGGCCCGCCCGCTCAACGTCGGCATCCGCGCCCTCAGCGCCGGCTACACCATGAACGACGACCCCTCCCGCATCGGCGGCGAGGCCAGCGCCCAAGTCACCCTCTTCAACCCCGCCCAGCCGCAGGCCGCCGTTGCCACCGCGCGGTTCAACGGCGGCCTCGACCTGCCCGCTCAGCTCCGCGAGGCCATCATCGAGGTGAAAGACACCGCGGCCCTCGACCGTTGGCTGGGCACGCCCGACCTCGCCGCCCTCGCGCTGGGCGAGTCGGTCACGATCACCTCGCTCGGCTCCACGATGCCGCAGGCCGGGGAGGGCGTCGTCCTGACGACCGACGTCGACGCCCCGCGCCTGCGGACGCGCATCGCCGCGGGCATCAACAGCGCGGGCGTGAAGGTCCAACCCTTCGACGCCAAATGGACGCTCGACCCCCGCCTCGCCGACCGCTACCTCTTCACCGGCTCCGACGGCAAGCCCACCGCGCGGCTGCTCAAGCCCGTCACGCTCGACCTCTCCGTCCGCGCCCTCACGCTCGGTCCGAGCGGGCGAACGCTCGATCCGAGCGTCTTCCGCGCCGACGCCGCCTTCGCCGCCCCCGGCTTTGCTCTCGCCACGCCCGACGGCGTGCAGGCCGACCTGGGCGACCTCAAGGGCTTCGCCCGCACCACCGCGCCGTCCACCCTCGCCTTCGAACTCGGCACCCCGGGCGTGCGACTGCTCTCGAACGCCACCCCCGGCGGCTCGGGCCAGTCCGTCAAACCCCTCAGCGTCAAGGGCACCGTCGAGCAGTTGTCGAACGCCCAGGGCGTCCCCACCCCCGAAGCCGCGCTGCTGACCGCGAACGTTGACGGCGGGCTCCCCACCCCCCTGCTCGACGCGCTCGCGGGCCAGAAGGGCGCGCTCATCGACCTCCTCGGCGCTCGCGTGAACACCAAGATCGCCACGAGCAAACTCAGCAAGACCTCCGGCAGCCTTTCGGCGGACCTTTCGGCGGACAACGCCACCGCCAACGCCGCCGGCGACGTGCGCGACGGGGTGTTCGTCGCCACCTCCACCGTCACCGCCCGCATGTCGCGCATCACCCCCGAGGCCAGCAAGCGGTTCATCTCCACCGTCGTGCCCCTGCTCGACAAGGTCGAAAAGACCGCCGACGACAAGCCCGCCGTCATCACCGCCACGGGCCTGACCGCGCCGCTCGACGGCGACATGTCGAAACTCAACGCCGACGTCACCTTCGACCTCGGCACCGTGCAGTTCCAGAGCAGCGACTTCTTCGGGCGCATCCTCAACGCCACCAGCAACCGCTCGTTCGGCAAGGTGGGCCAGAAGATCCCCCCGTTCAACGCAAAGATCCGCCAGGGCGTCGTGAACTACGAGCGTTTCGTCGTCCCCACCGGCGAGTTCGAACTCGCCACCGAGGGCAAGGTCGACCTCGTGAAACGGAAGATGCGCCTCACGGTGTGGGTGCCGGTCCTCGCGCTCGCAGACGAGATCTCCGGCGCGCTCAAACTCGGCGACCTGCCGGGCCTGCGCAACGTCTCCTCGGTGCCGCTCAAGATCTCCGGCGACCTCGACAACCCCGACACCGACATCGACTGGGACCGCCTGGGCAAGGACATCATCAGGCTCCCCGGGGACGCCGCCGACGGCGCGGGCAAGGGCGTCGACGAGATCCTCAAGGGCGTGGGCGACCTGTTCAAGAAGCGGAAGAAGTAAGGGCCGCTGCTACAGCATCCACCCGCGGGCACGCTCCAGCACTTCTCGCTCATCCTGGTGCACGTATACCCGGTTGACCACCAGACGCGTCGCCTCCACGTATCCGCGCCCCGCCATCACCCGCGTCACCGGCGTCTCGGGCAGCGCGATCAGGTTGTCCTCGATCACCAGCACGCGGGGCTTCCACCCGGCAAGGTCGAACCCGTCGAGGACGTCCGGCTCGCCGCCCTCGACGTCGATCACCGCGAAGTCGATCCGCTCCGGCGGCGCCTTCTCCAAGAGCGCGTCCATGCTCGTCACCGGCACCTCGACCTCGACCACCGCCCCGCCCTCGCGGGCCACGCGCTGGCGGTGGGACTCGTGGGTGCCGTGGAAGCTCAGCATGGGCTGCCCGGTCGGCACGCTGAAGCGCGTGACGCCCGAAGCCCCGCGCCGCGACAGGGCCGCGTGCTCCACCCGGCTCTTCGGGCGCGCCGCCCGGCACTGGGCGCACCGCTCCGGGATGCCCTCGATCAACAGCCCGGACCACCCGATCCGCTCGAAGAACCACGACACGCTGAGCGAGCGCCCGTCGAAGGCCCCCACCTCGATGAAGAAGCCCCTCCGCGGTCGCCCCAGCACCTCCCACAGCAGCACGTCCTCGCCGTACTGCGACTGCATGACGGCATCCGGCGGGGCCTCCGCGCCCTCCCGATGCATCGCGATCCGCGCCTCCAGCTCCGCCACCCGCTTCCGCGACCGCAGCGCGGAGGCGTAGAGCGCCTCGATGTGGTGCTTGAACGAGCCGAGGGTCTGCTGGAGCTGGGCGGGGTCCACGGCCTACTCCTCGTCGCTCTCCCGCAGTTTCGCCACCACGCTGAAGTCCTCCAGCGTCGTCGTGTCCTGAGTGATCTTCTCGACGCCGTTGGCGACGTCTCGGAGCAGCCTTCGCATGATCTTCCCGCTGCGGGTCTTCGGCAGGCCGTCGGCGAAGCGGATCTGGTCGGGCTTGGCCAGCGCGCCGACCTCGTGGGCAACGTGGGCGGTCAGTTCGGCCCGCAGCGCGGCGTCGGGCTCGCGCTTGTGCGCCTTGAGCCAGTGGGTCTTCAGGCTCACGAACGCGCAGATGGCGTTGCCCTTGATCTCGTGGGGCACCCCCACCACCGCCGCCTCGGCGACCGCGGGGTGGCTCACCAGCGCGCTCTCGACCTCCATCGTCCCGAGCAGGTGGCCCGAGACCTTGATCACGTCGTCGACGCGCCCCATGACCCAGAAGTATCCGTCCTGATCGCGGCGCGAGCCGTCGGCGGAGAAGTACCAGGGCATCCCGGTCTTGGGGTCCTTCAGGCGGCCCCAGTAGTTGCTGACGAAGCGCTCGCGGTTGCCGTACACGCCGCGGAGCATTCCGGGCCAGGGCTTCCTGATGCAGAACAGGCCGCCCTTGTTGGGGGGCATCTCTTCGCCGCGCTCGTTGACCACGGCGGCGTCGATGCCCAGCATGGGCAGGGTGCAGCTGCCCGGCTTGGTGGGGATCGCGCGGGGCAGGGGCGTGCAGACGTGCCCGCCGGTCTCGGTCTGCCAGTAGGTATCCACGATGGGGCAGCGGGTGCGCCCGATGTGGGTGTGGTACCAGATCCACGCCTCGGGGTTGATCGGCTCACCCACGGTGCCGAGCACTCGCAGCGATGAGAGATCGTGCCTCGCGGGAAGGTCGTCGCCCCACTTCATGAAGGTGCGGATGGCGGTGGGCGCGGTGTAGAACTGCGTGACGCGGTGCCGGGCGATGATGTCCCAGAAGCGGTCGCCCGCGCCGGGCCTGCCCTCAATCGCCGGGAAGTTCGGCGCGCCCTCGTACATGAGCGTGGGCACCCGGTTCATCAGGATGCCGTAGAGCACGTAGGTGTGCCCGGTCACCCAGCCGATGTCGGCGCTGCACCAGAAGACCTGGCCCGCGTCGGGCATCAGGTTGAACGCGAGCCGCGCGGTCATCTGAGCGTGGACCAGGAAGCCCGCGGTGGTGTGCTGGATGCCCTTGGGCTTGCCCGTCGAGCCGCTGGTGTAGAGCAGGAACAGCATGTCCTCGCTGTCCATGGGCTCGCAGGGGCAGGCGTCCGACGCGGTGTCCACCGCGTCGTGCCACCAGTGCAGGACCGTCGCGCCGCGCTTCTCACCGGTCCTAAATCGCTTGCTGGGCGGCTCGTGGGCGGTGCGGCGGAGCGTCAGCACGTGGTTGACGATGTGCCCCTGGTTGGTCAGTTGGTCGAGGGCCTCCTCGACGTTCTTGAGCAGGGGGACGACGTCGCCGCGCCGGTAACCGCCGTCGGCGGTGATGATGACGCGGGAGTGGGCGTCCATGACGCGCTCGCTGATGGCGTGGGCGGCGAACCCGCCGAAGATCACGCTGTGGGCCGCGCCGATCCGCGTGCACGCCAGGATCGCCACCGCCAGTTCCGGGACCATCGGCATGTAGATGGTCACCACGTCGCCCTTCTTGACGCCCAGGGCCTTCAGCGCGTTGGCCGCCTTCGACGTGGCGATCTGCAGGTCGCGGTAGGTGAGGGACTTCACCTCCGGCTCGGCGGCGTAGCGGCTGCCCTCGACCGGGTGGCTGGTGCGCGGGCCCAGCGGCTCGCCCTCCCAGATGAGCGCCGTCTGGTCACCGTGGCCCGCCTGCACGTGGCGGTCGACGCAGTTGTAGCAGGCGTTGGTCTGCCCGCCGACGAACCACTTGGCGTCCGGTGCGTGCCATTCGAGCACGGTGTCGAAGGGGCGGAACCAGGCGAGGTTCTGCGCCTCCTCGCGCCAGAAGTTCTCGGGGTCGTCGACGGAGTAGGCGTGGAGCGCCTTGTACTCCTCGATGGAGCCGATGTGCCACTTGGTGAACCCGAGCGACGCCGCCGGGGCGGGGCGGAAGACGCGGTTCTCGACCAGGATCGAAGAGATCGCGTCGGGCGACGGGCTTTCGGGGGTGCCGCTCTGCTGGCTCATGGGGTGCCTCTCAGGGGCCGGGGCGATCGGGCCACGGCGGACCAAGAAGGTAGCACGCCCGGGATGCGGGGCGATGGGCGGGAGACGCGGCGTTACCGCCGCCTGTTTCGCGAGGGGAAGTCTGCCGCCATCACCGCGACGATCAGGCCCGCGGTGCTCCCATTCGGCACGGCAGCCGCGACGCGGAATCCAAAGCCAAATCCAGCGTCTGGCGGAAAGAACTCCCCATACCCCTCGAGGCGAACCGGGTCAAAGAAACCCAGGTCCCAGTTTCGCATCAGGCGTTTGCCCGTCGCGCCCGCCGTCTCCGTCCACTGCGGCACCCAGTTCGATCCGTCGAGCAGGCCGTAGGGTGATTGCTGGTCGGGGTAGGAGC
>JAFLCM010000175.1:3753-5746 GCA_017303565.1 Planctomycetota bacterium | reverse complement strand
CCATCGGCCCGCGCGCCTCAGAACTGAGGCGCCTCCCTTCCCAACCTCCCCCCTCCCCCGCGCCCTCGCCCCCACGCGCTCCGTGCCCGGAACTCACCATCCTCGAGCGATCAGAATCACCCCCAGCCCGAGGTGCAGCGCCGCCCCCAGCAGCGCGACGGCGTGGAACGCCCACTTGCGGTTCTTGTGGCGGATCAGCCGCATCGCCGCGATCGCCCCGAACCAGCCGCCGCTGAGGGCCAGAAGGTGCAGCGTACGCTCCGGGACTCGCCGCGCCCCGCGGACGGCCCAGCGCTTGTCGAGTGCGTACACGCCGAAGGTCACCAGCGAGAGCACGGCGTTTACGCCGAACAGCATGAGCAGGAGCGTCCGTGGTTCCATCCGGCGTAGCCTACCCGCAGGCGCGCCGATCGCTCCCGGCGGGCCCCGGAGCACTGCGCATGTTCGACCCGGCCCACCTGATCCACCGCCTCGCGCACGCTCCGGCGGCGTTCCGCGCGATGATCGAGTGCTTCCCCGAGGCCCAGAGCCGCTGGAAGCCCGCTCCCGAGCACTGGAGCGTCACCGAGATCATTGCGCACGTCGCCGATGAGGAAACCGAGGATTTCCGCCCTCGCCTGATGGCGACGCTGGCGGGCGCGCTGTGGCCGCCGCTCGATCTTGACCGGGTCGCGGAGCGGCGTGGGTACAACCAGCGCAACGCTCTGGGCGAACTCGCCCGCTTCGAAGCGTCACGCCGGGAGAGCGTCGCGTACCTTTCGGCCCTCGTGGCCAGCAACCCCGATTGGTCGATCGCCCACCAGCACCCGAAGTTCGGGCCGATCAAGGCGGGCGATGTGCTGGCGTCTTGGGCGGCCCACGACGCGCTCCACCTGCGCCAACTTGCGCGGCGCCTGCACAACCTCGCCGAGGCAGGCGCGGGCGAACTCGGCTGCTCGGTCCGCTACGCGGGCGAGTGGTAGGGGGCGCCGGGACGCCGAACCAAGGCGTGGCCCTGTTGCCCCTCGCAAAAATGAAACGCGGGGCCGATGCTTGATCGACCCCGCGGGGAGAACCGGGTTCAGAGCCTTCTCAGCGGACGACGCCCCCGACCGACGGGGCGATCAGGTTGGCCGCGGCCTCGCCCTCCGCGACGGGCGGCGTCGGGGTGAATGCGGCGCAGTTGTCGCCGAACAGCCCGATGAACGTCACGAGGTCGGGCGTGCTGACGACCCCGTCGCGGTTGAAGTCGAAGGGCGAGCAGGTGGACAGCGGGTCGCCGAAGCGCCCGATGAACGCCACCAGGTCGGGCGTGCTGACGAGGCCGTCGTTGTTGAAGTCGCCGGGGCACAGGGGCGTGACCAGCATCGTGGCCTGGTACTGGGAGAGGTTGTTGCAGATGGTCTCGGGCACGCCGAACTGGGGCGCGACGAAGACGAAGTAGGTGCCCGCCGGCAGGGCCGCGGAAGCGGCGGCCTCGGCACACGCGTTCGCGGCGGCGGTCGAGAAAACGGTCGGGAAGCCGCCGTTGCACGCCGATGAGACGATCGCCGCCCGAGCCGGCACCTGGCCCGTCACACGCCACGTGACAGTGGCGGGGGTCTCGAGCGTGAAGCGGTACCAGTCGGTGTCACGCGTGGACCCGTCGTAGGTCACGGTCCCGCACACCGGGCTCTGGCAGACGATGTCCTGCCAGACGGTGGGGGTCGAGTTGCACCCGCCGTTGCTGTCGGTGCCGCACGCCTCGTTCTCGACCACCGATCCGCTCGGGCAGGTCACGCAGTCCCCGGGGCACTCGAGCACGATGCGGTAGACGCCCCGTTCGCTCGCGCTCCAGGCGGCCATCTGGATGGTGTAGGTGTTCCCGGGCGTGAGGCCCGAGAGGTTGAGTTCGGAGAGGAAGTTGTTGGTGCCCACGTTGATGTCGTCGTTGCACGCGATCTGGATGAGGCCGGTGCACGATCCGACGTACGCCGCGAGCATCGTGTCATCGGCGGTGCTGCCGGGGAGCGAC
>JAFLCM010000175.1:0-3637 GCA_017303565.1 Planctomycetota bacterium | reverse complement strand
AGCCGCCGAACCGGCACGGGAAGGCCGGGTCGGTGCCCACCGTCGTGGCGGAGGCGAGGTCGACTTCCTGGAACGAGTTGCAGCCCAGTTCGAGCGCGTCGGTGCAGGCGTCGTTGATCGGACGGCAGACTAGGCTCACCTGGGTAGGACCGCCCCCGCTCCCAGCGCCCCAGTCGCCGAACTGGAAGTAGTACGTGAAGCCGGCGGTCGCCACGAAGCTGAAGGTGGCCGGCTCCGGCTCGTCACCGCAGGTCACCGGCGTCAGCCCCCCGCAGGACCCGACATACACCTCCACGATCTCGTCGTACGTATTGATCGCATAGGTGCCGGTCACGCGGCAGGTCCGCTCGGCGGTCCACGAGTACCACACATCGTTCTGCATGACCGTGGTTCCGCCCGCGTTGCAACTGCCCGCCGGCGCACCGGCCTGGGCCAGAGAGTTGTCAAACGTCAGCGTGGTGGGGATCGACGGGATGTTCATGGCGCCGGCGCAGGCGTCGTTGGCGACCGAAGTCGTCAGCTGCACCTGCGTCGAGCCGCCGCCGGGGCTCATGCCCCAGTCGCCGATGTGGAACCAGTACGTCACGCCCGCCGCGGCGGCGAAGGTCGCCACCGCCGGCTCGGGCTCGTCGCCGCACGTCACCTCGGTGAGCGATGCGCAGGAGGCCCCTGAATAGACCGTTGTGACGATGTCGTACGGGTCGAGGTCGGTCACGGTCAGCGTCGCGGTGCACGCCGCGGGCGCGGTCCACTTGTACCACATCGCGTTCTGCATCGTCGTCGCGGCCGACGAGTTGCACGAGCCGGGCAGCCCATCCGCCGCCGCGTTCGAGTTGTCCTCGGTGTTGCTGTAGGGCACCGAGGAGATCACCCTCGCGTTGGCGCAGGCGTCGTTTTGCGGCGGCGCGTCCAGCAGCTGGATGGTCATGGTGTACTGGTTGCGGGTGTCGGGGTACGAGCCGCCCTGGTACAGGTACGGGTTGATCAGCACCGAGTCGCCGGCGCCGTAGTTGCTCCAGTCGAGCACCTCCGTGTCGGTCGTGGAGCCGCTGGTGTCAAGCGCCGACCCGCCGCACACGCTGTAGAGCTGCGCGTCGATGTCGCCGTAGTCGTGCTCGAAGGCGAAGGTCACGATGATTCGTTGGCCAGACGGGACGGTGATCGAGTACCAGTCCGCGTCGTTGACCTTGATGATCCGGCCGCTGTACGTTCCCGTCACCACCGCGCGGGCGCTACCGCAGGTGTCGTTGGGCTCGGACGCGTCGTCACTCCCGCCCGCCAGCCACGAGTCGATCAGCGGGTACGTCACGTCGAAGCGGCCCCAGTCATCTCCGGCGCTCAGGTCGGAGGCGCAGTGCGAGAACCCGCAGTGCAACTGCCCGCGGAACCGCGAGGACGAGTCGTACCAGCCGCTGCCGGACGAGCCGGGCTCGGTGCCGGACGAGCTGTAGTTGGTGCGGAAGTGCGAGTTCGCCGAGCACGCCAGCGTGTAGTTGGCGGTGCCGGCGGCGTAGGCCATCACACCGCCGAAGGGGTGGTGCACGCTGAAGCCGCTGCTGTTGTTTGCGAGCGTGTTCGGGTCAAAGCCCTGCCACAGCCGCCCCGAGGGCAGCGCGCCTTCGATCATCATGAACGAGTAGTCCGACGCCGCTCCGCTCGACAGCTGCGTCGCCACCCGAGAGCGCGGACGGGTGAAGTAGTCCGGCACCGAGCCGTTGCACGAGTTCTGGTACCAGTTCCACACGAACTCGGCGCTGGTGGCCGATGCCTGCGTGTTGAAGCAGTGGTTCGCCGTCATGTAGTACGGGGCGAAATCGCCGTCGAAGTTGTTCAGCAGTTCGCCCGTGCACAGGAAGTTGCCGCCGTTCTCCACGTAGTTCACTCGGCTGACGCCGCCTTTCAGCGCGTCGCCGGTCCCCGAGCAGCGGACGTCCACACAGCCCTCCGGCGTCGCGCGGTCCACGCCCGCGTTGGGGTCGACGTACATGTGCACCACGTCCGCCACGCGGAACGGCGTGCCGGGGTTGTTGATGTCGCCGCCCGCGGCCTTCAGCGCCTCCAGCGCCGCGGCGGACAGGTGGTACTCCACCCGCACCGCGCCGCCCCGCAGCGAATCGGACCACACCTCGCCGGAGTTGATGTCGCCGCTGCCGCCAAAGGGCCCGCTCACCAGCGACGGGTCCACCAGCGACTGCACGCTGAGGGTGGCGCCCTCGGGCAGGTCCATCTGATCGATGTGGACGCGCACGCCGAAGGCGTGGACCACGAACAGGTCCATCACCCACAGCCTGCCGCCGGCGCCGTCGTCGATCCACGCTCCGGAGCGCTCCTCGGCGCCCACTGGGAGCACCACGCCCACGCGCATCCGCTTGTCGCCGTTGGCCGCCCGCTGGGCGTCCTCCTGCACGAGCGCCCGCGTGTCGAACGCCGGGAGCATCAGGCTCGGCGGGTTCCCCAGCGCCAGGCGCCGGGCCTCCGACGCCGGTCGGAACGCCGCTTTGGGCGGCTGCACCAGCACACGCGAGTCCATCACGCCGTCGGTCACGGGCAGGGGCCCGGCGGCCAAGGAAGCAGCGACCGCGCAGCAGGTGCCCGCCGCGGCGCACGCCAGTCTTGCGTACAACATGTTGACTCCTCTCGATGAGGGCACTCATCGCGGCGCGCCCACGATCTCGACCCTCCGTCGAAGTCGCGCGCCGTCTCGCCCTCTGTCGAGAGTATCTCCGGGATTCCCCCGAAGGTCTAGCCCCAAGGTCGAGGATTGCCGGCGCGAACGCCGTGCCAAGAACCCGGACCCCTTGGCGTTGATGGCCTCAGCCACTACCGCGCCGGAACCGGGACCTTGAAGGGCTTTTCCACGCTCTCGGCGGTCATCCCCGCCATGGGGTAGTACCGCACCAGCGCCTCGCCCAAAGGCCGCGCCTCGGACAGCACGAAGAAGCACGCCCGCGGGATGCACCGCGACGCGAACCGCAGCGCCCGCACCAGGTGCTCGGGGGTCGTGGCGATCATCAGTTCGTCCCCGTCGAACCGCACCGGCAGCACCCTGAACTGCCACGCCTGGCGCCGGTCAATCAGGCGCATCGCCTCCGGGTCGACTTTCTCGTCCCCGGGGTTCACGTGGCGCGTCAGGCTGGCGTACTGCGCCACCCACGCCCGCTCGACCTCGTCCTCGCTGATCCCGAACAGGTCCTCGGCGAGCACGCCGAACGGGCGGTGCGCGTGCTTCTGGTGGTGCAGGATCTGCTGCACCTGGTGCTCGGTGAGAAGCCCCTGCGCCACCATCACTTCGCCAAGTCGCAGTCCCATGTCGCGCTCCTGATGCGCCGCGGCCGTCACGCCGCCGCCCTCCCCGCCCCGAGCCGCCCGCGGCACACGCACGCCGCGGCACGGGGTGATGCAACAGGCATCGGGCCTACGGCGCGCCGCGCTCACGCCCCGGTCTGGTTCCCACCCCCGCGCCGACGCCCTGCGCGGAAACCGCCGGTTCCGACCCGTGCAACGGACACGCCGGGTGCGGCACGCCCTTCGCGCGGCATTTCTCGCCAAACCGCTTGCACGCCGTGACCCCGGATGCCATGCGCGGGACACGCCGCCCGAGAATGACGGACCGGAGGCTCGCCAGTGCGGGCGAGCC
>JAFLCM010000174.1 GCA_017303565.1 Planctomycetota bacterium | reverse complement strand
AGCGCAGTTTGGTAGCGCGTCTGGTTCGGGACCAGAAGGTCGCAGGTTCAAATCCTGTCACCCCGACTTCGGAAGACCAGATGGCCTCGGCAAGTGCCGGGGCCATTGGTGTTTATGGCGAAGTTCAACCGCGTCCTGCCACTCCCAGCGCCTAGAGGATGATTTGAACCGTACGTGGCTTTGCTGACGCAAAAACACTTCATTCAGCGAGGTGTGACCTCAGCTTCTCAGCTTTCTCTTTCACCGTCTTGATGCTGTTTACCGTCACAGGAGTTACACGGCTGGCGTCAAGAAGCGCCTTGACGTGCTTGCTCTTTGGCTGGTACAAGCCGAGCTCAATCGCCTGCACAACCTCGCACCAGTTCTTAGCGGGTTTATCGTCGTATGCGATCTTGTCCATGACCGTCCGGTCTCGGCTGAGACACTCGTCGAAGTAATAGTGCCACTGTACTGGGCGAAGAAGTCGCAGCACTTCAGTCGCAGCGTCTTGAGCATTGTTGGCGACACCCCAGCGGTTGCCGAGCCGCACAGCGAGAGTCGCCTCGACCACTTTGGGAAGTGCTGGACGCGGGATAGAAGTACCCAGATTGGCGAGAGCCTCCATGGGCTCTTTCTCGTTGTAGAAATTGTTGAAGGCGAAGTGCGCAGAAAGCACTCTAGCCGCAGTCTCTGTGAATGTGTGTGAGCGCAACGACTCCGGAACGAAGTCGAACCCCTTCACCTCCATGAGGGCCTTCTTCAGACCTGCGGATGCAATCCGGTTTCCGGCGGAAGTCATCTCGGCATACGCCTGCCCGACCTGCCACTTCTCGGGCTCCCGCAGCTTGCCCCATAGCTGAGGCACAAGGACCATTGTGTTCCCAACCGCGTGCTCCAGCGGTGCACCCTGCGCGGTCTTGATCGCGGCGAGTAGGATGCTCAGCGTGGTGCGAACGAAGAAGTAGGGCGAGTTCGCAATCGCCGACAGGTCTGAGTCGGCGGCCGTGAGCGTGGACATCGCCAACCGCTTGCGGAAATCGGCGAACTGGAGCGCCGCAGCGAATTGGGGCTTGCCCAGAATGCTAGTTATGCAGGTGCGCAGAAGGGCAAGAGCTTCAACCTCCATCATCTCATCCGCATTGTCGGTCTCGCCTGTGGTGGTCGAGAAGTGCGCGACCAACTGAAGTGCTTGCTTGAGACGAAGCGCCTGGGTGGTTGTCACCATCCCAAGATCCTCGGCCAGCGCGATCGCCTCGTGGTCGCCAATATCTGTTGCAGGATCGGAGTCGTCGTTCAGATCCGGCCTGCCCAGCATCTCGCCGACGAACTCCATCCCCAAAGTAGACACCTGCCGCTTCAGCACGGCGGCAGCCTTAGTCCACACGAATGTTGATACCATTTCGTACGACCCAGCCTCGAAACCTTTGACAATGGACGTCATGTCCCGGGCCGAGAGCGTGGCACTTCCGAACGTCACGATGTCTTTGGCATCCCGCACATTGTCGGGGATGCTGATGGCGTCGCTCGGGGACCATGGAATAACTGCGTTGGAGAAGTTGGTCACTGTTTCGCCCTCTCGCACTCTGTATCTCCGTCTTGTGAACGGAAGAACGCGGCACGAAGCTCCCCGCCTAACCTACCTCGCATCAGTGCGTAGGTCCTGCGTCTCCCACCGCCTTCCGCTTCCTGCTGCTTGCGCTCTTCATCGTCCGGGCTAAGGAAGGCACGGTACCCAAGAACTGTCCCATTCGAGCCAAGGACGACTACGCCATCACTATGGATCATTCCGACAACCAAAGACTCCACTGCTTGCAGACGGGCCAGCGCATCGGCAGATTTGTGGAGCCTCGCCTCAGCGTGCACAATTGCCCAACGTAGCGGTTCGGTGAGCCAAACGCTCCTCGCAAACCGCGCGGGTGCGGCGTGACCTGTGGGCAACTTGACGACCGCGCACAGCGTACCATGGCACCGCTGCAGTGTGTCCGCGAAGAAGCGGCGCAGATACGGAGCGAACGCCGCCGTCTCCTCGGTCTCTAGATCAGCGGTGACAGCCTCAACCAGGTCGTTCACGTGGGTCGCGAAGTGGGAGTCTGTAGCAATTGCCGACGTCAGCGACGCCGTAAAAGTGTCATTTCTTGAGTTGCGGATCTCAACAACCAGGCGACCTCGATTGCGAATGACCAAGATGGGCAACTCGCTCCCTTCCTGCACCATCGCTTCTTCGGCGCTCGTAGCAAAGGTATTGGCCAGCGACCGGAACAGGCCGTACTCGAACTTGGCGGGCTCGCCGACCTTGCCGACATAGATCGACCAGCCGTTCTCTGCGAGCGGAGCGCAGTCCTTCAAAATGGTGGCTGCTCTCGCGGCATTCAGCGCTATTGATCCGACGACGACGCGCTCGGTGGCCGGGGAGATAGCGGCAACGTGGTCGATTGTTGAAAGGACAAACACGGACGGGTAGAGGGGAACATCCTCCTCGCGATACGCCGCCAGAAGGGCTGTCACATCGCGTACCAGTTCATGCGTCGAAGTGCAGTCCTTGAAGCCGCTGTGTACCAAAAAATCATGGAGCTCGCCTTGCAAGGACGCACGGATTGAGTAGCTCTTCGTGGTCAAAGTGCCTTCCGCACGAACTATAGCACCTGCGGTTCCCCGCCCTTGCGGCGGTCGGTGCGGTACATCACCAATGGCCGATCCGCAAAACACTAGCACCAATCAGCACTCCACGTATTGTTTCATCGCGAGCGCCCGCTCCTCCATCACATCGAATACCCCCCCGCAAACCGCCGCCGCAGCACCAGGAGCAGTGAATCCGGATCCAGGAACGACGCAGGCGGACGCACGTACACCTCGTGCAGGGGGGTGCTAGATCGGTCCTCACCCGCCCGCGGCGCGATCGGGCGGACCGTCCCCTTGATGCCCTCCAGCGCCTTCACCACCGGCCCCGGCGACTCGCAGCGGATGATCACGTCCTGCTCGTGCACGCGGATCGACCGCACCCCCAGCCCCCGCGCCCCGATCCGCAGCGCCGCGATCTCGATCAGCCGCGACGCCGCCGGCGGCACCGGGCCGTACGCGTCCACCAGCGCGCGGTGGCACGCGTTGAGTTCATCGAACGACCGCGCCAGCGCCACCCGCCGGTACGCCTCCAGCCTCCGTGAATCGTTGGGGATGTACACCTTCGGCAGCACCCCCGACACGCCGATCTCGACCGTCGTCTCGCTCGGCTCCACCGGCTTCTCGGCCTTCAGTTCGTGCGTCGCCGTCTCCAGCAGCCGGCAGTACATGTCGTACCCCACCGCCGCGATGTGCCCGCTCTGCTCCGCCCCGAGCAGGTTCCCCGCCCCGCGGATCTCCAGGTCCCGCATCGCGATCTTGAACCCCGCGCCCAGCATCGAGTACTCCTCGATCGCGCGCAGCCGCCGCGCCGCGATGTCCGTCGGCGGACGATCGGGGGGCAACAGCAGGTAGCAGTACGCCCGGTGCTTCCACCGCCCGACACGCCCGCGCAACTGGTGCAGCTCCGCGAGGCCGAAGCGGTCGGCCATGTTGATGATCATCGTGTTCGCGGTCGGGATGTCGATGCCGCTCTCGACGATCGTCGTCGAGACCAGAATGTCCGCCTCCTTGTTGATGAACGCCCGCATGACCCGCTCGAGTTCCTCATCCCCCATCTGCCCGTGCCCGATCAGGATCTTCGCGTCGGGCACGAGCTTGTGGATGTCGTCGGCCATCGACTGGATGTTGTGCACGCGGTTGTGCACGAAGAACACCTGCCCCTCCCGCGCCAGCTCGCGCTCGATGGCCTGCTTGATCCGCTTCTCGTTGAAGGGGCACACCTCGGTGACGACGGCCCGCCGGTCCATCGGCGCGGTCGACAGCGACGAGATGTCGCGCAGCCCCAGCATCGCCATGTGCAGCGTCCGCGGGATGGGCGTCGCGCTCAGCGTCAGCACGTCCGCCGTCATCCGCAGCGCCAGCAGCGCGTTCTTGTGCTCGACGCCGAACCGCTGCTCCTCATCGACGATCACCAGCCCGAGGTCGGCGAAGCGCACGTCCTTGCTCAGCAGCCGGTGCGTGCCGATCAGGATGTCCACCTGCCCCTTGCGGGTGGCGGCGAGGATCTCGTTGGACTCCTTGGTGCTCTTGAACCGCGAGAGGCTCTCGACGCGGAACGGGTAGTCCGCGAAGCGCGACCGGAACGTCCGCTCGTGCTGCTCCGCGAGGATCGTCGTCGGCACCAGCACCGCCGCCTGCTTGCCGTACTCGACGGCCTTGAACGCGGCGCGGATCGCCAGCTCGGTCTTGCCGTAGCCGACGTCGCCGCACAGCAGGCGGTCCATCGGGCGCGCGGTGGTCATGTCCTTCTTGATCTCAAGCAGCGCCGCGAGCTGGTCCTCGGTCTCCTGGAACGGGAACTCGGCCTCGAACTCCTTCTGCCACGCGGTGTCCTCGGGGTAGCGCACGCCTGGGAGCGTCTCGCGGGCCGCCTGCACGCGGAGCAGTTCCTTCGCGAGGTCGCGGACGGCGTCCTTCACCTGCTCCTTCTGCGTCTGCCACTTCTTCCCGCCGATGGTCGAGAGCGGCGGCTTGCCCGCGTGCCCGCCGATGTACTTCTGCACCTTGTCGATCTGAGAGGCGGGAACGTGCAGCCGCGCCTTGGCCGCGAACTCGAGCGTGAGGTACTCCTCCTCCGGGCCGGTGCGGTCTCCTCCTCCGGGGGCGTGCGCGGGACCGGGGGCGGCGGGCGAAGGATCGGGGCGGAGGGTCGCTTTCTTCCCGGCCTTCCTGTTCAGCGACACGCGCGGCAACTGGGCCAGCCGCGCTTGGGCCTCGCGCTCGGCGGTCTGCTTCACCGCGAGCGGCTTCATGACTTTCAGGCCGACGAACAGCGCGATGCCGTGGTCGGCGTGGACGACGTAGTCGCCGACCTCGAGGTCGAAGAAGGCGTCCTGGGCGCTGCCCGACCGCCCGCGGAGGCGCCGGATCCGCCGGCGCGTCTGATAGCGGTGCATCAGCTCGTGGTACGGCACGAGCGCGGTGACGCCGGCGTCGGGGTCGCCCCAGGTGAACCCGCGGTGCAGGTAGGCGACGCGCACGTCGACGCTCGCGCCGGGCGCGAACTCGGCGATCAGTTCCTCGGCGCGCTGGCGCTCCGCGTCGTTCTGGCACAGCACCTTCACGCGGCACTCGCGCGACATCTCGCCGAGTTCCTTCACCGCCTCGGCGGCGTCGCGGCTGAACTCGCGGAGCACGCGGGCCGGGAGTTCGGCGGCGATCGGCGCGCCGCCGGAGAACTGGGAGATCGTGCAGAACGCGCGGTAGCGCTCGCGCAGGGCCTTGAAGACGGCGGGCGGGCCGTCGATGCCGCGGGCGTCGATGACGCGCTCGTAGTACCCGCGGCCCTGCTCGGTCACTTCCAAAGGTTCGGAGACGATCGCCAGCGTAGCGCTGGGCAGGAACTCGAGCAGGCTCACGCCCTCGTGCTCGGCGTCGCCGAGGGCCTTGGTGCCGATGCCGACGAGGTCGACGCTGCGGGCCTTGCGGTCCGAGGCCATGGTGGCGAGGTCGATCTCGCTGATGCTCTCGATCTCGTCGCCGAAGAAGTCGAGGCGGACGGGGACGCCGGGGTCGGCGGCGCCGTCGGCGGGGTCGGAGGGATTGAGGCCGTGGGCGGTCTCCCAGTCATCGGGCATTCCGTCGCCGTCACTATCGAGCCATGGCTCTCCGGGGGCCAGGTCGGGCCAGCCGCCGACGTCGGTCTGACTGTCGATGATGCGGCCGGTGCGGGCGCGGACGCCATCGAGGATGCGAAGATCGACGGCG
>JAFLCM010000173.1 GCA_017303565.1 Planctomycetota bacterium | reverse complement strand
GCTTCTACAACGACCGCGTCGCGGAAGGGACAAGGACGTTCGAAGTCAGTCCGGACGGGCGTCGCGTCGAGTTGACCCGAGACGAGATCGACCATCGGATGATCCAGGCGGCGATGGACCTTCAGCGCGGAACCCGACCGAACCCCATGCTGGTGCAGGCGGTCTCGGTGTTTTTGACCCGGTGGTTCAAGGAGCATCAGGTAGTCCGCCGCAGGACAGGGTGATCCGCAGCCGGACCTCGTCATTTGTGTGTAATTCAAGTACGTCTCACTGCGTGAAAGGGCCCCACGTGCCGCTCAAGTCGCTTCGGATCGGGTACGCCGGGAAACAGCGTCAGAATCTCCGCCTATCGCTTTCGCTTCCTCCAGAAGGGACTCTTGCGATCGAAGTGTGTCGTCAAGGTCCGCATCGGTTTCTGTCAATCAGCGATGCAGTGACGAAGAAGCGGATCATTGATCTTTCTCGCGACGAGGCAGGAAGGATCCTAGCGATCTTGACTGCCGCTATTGCCGCTGATCGCCCCGCTGATTTGGTCTCTACCATGAGCGGTTTCGAGATTCCAGCTCCGCCGCCAAGTGGCGGGCGCGTTCGTTGATGTGAGAGTTCTGGTTCGCACGCTCGCCATTTCTGCTGGCACCACAGATATGCCCCAACTCACCCTCGTCCAAGCCATCAACCTCGCCCTCGCCCAGGAAATGGAGGCCGACCCGCGGATCATCATCCTCGGGGAGGACGTGGGCAAGAACGGCGGTGTGTTTCGTGTCACCGAGGGGCTTCAGGCCCGGTTCGGTGCGGACCGCGTGGTCGACTCGCCGCTGGCCGAGTCCGGGATCATGGGATCGGCGATCGGCCTGGCCATGGCCGGGCTGCGTCCGATCCCGGAGATCCAGTTCGAGGGGTTCCTGGGGCCGGCGTACGACCAGTTGACGAACCACGCCGCCCGCTACCGCACCCGTTCGCGCGGCGCGGTGACGATCCCGATGACGGTTCGCGTTCCCGTGGGCGGCGGCATCCACGCCCCCGAGCTCCACTCGGACTCGCCCGAGGCGATCTACGCCCACACGCCGGGGCTGAAGGTCGTCATGCCCGCGTCGCCCTATGACGCCAAGGGCCTGCTGATCTCCGCGATCCGTGACCCCGACCCGGTGGTGTTCTTCGAGCCCAAGCGGATCTATCGCGCGTTCCGCGAGGAGGTGCCGGAGGAGGAGTACACCGTCCCGATCGGCAAGGCCAAGGTCGTCGAGACCGGGAGCGACCTGACCATCGTCTCTTGGGGCGCGAGCGTCCTG
The DNA here is from genome assembly GCA_017303565.1 of Planctomycetota bacterium. Classification (GTDB taxonomy): domain Bacteria; phylum Planctomycetota; class Phycisphaerae; order Phycisphaerales; family UBA1924; genus JAFLCM01. The sequence goes on along the minus strand of JAFLCM010000173.1, from coordinate 4,528 downwards.
CAGTGCATCGAGGCGATGGACAAGTTGCCCGAGGACATCTCGGTCGAACTGATCGACCTCCGCACCATCTACCCCTTCGATCAGGACGCGATCATCGAGAGCGTCCAGAAGACCGGGCGGTGCGTGGTGGTGCAGGAGGCTCCAAAGACCTGCGGCATGGCGTCGGAGATCGCCACCGTGGTGCAGGAGCACTGCTTCCTGCACCTGAAGGCCCCGGTGCAGCGCGTCTGCGGGTTCGACACGGTGATGCCGTACTACAAGCTCGAGCTCGAGTACCTGCCGAACGCCGAGCGGATCCTCGAGGCGGTCATGTCCTGCGCCGCGTACTAGCGGCCCGGCCCAGCCACGCAAAGTTGTGGTACGCTCGGGAGATGCTCCACCGCGCGCTGATCGTCATGGCTGCGATCGTTTCCTGCTCGTTCGTTGGCTGCGGCGTTTTGCCGCGCACGCCGGCGGTGCCCGCGGACCTCGCGGACCGTGCCGAGTTGCCCGGGCTTGAGGGGATCCGCGTGTGGGGCGACACGATGTCGCCGCAGCTCGAGCGGGCGCTCGTTGAGTCGTGGCGGCTCGAGATCGAGGCCGCCGGCGGCGACCGGACGGCGGTTGTGTCGCGGGACGCCCACTTCCTGGCGCTCTCCGGGGGCGGTTCGAACGGCGCCTTCGGGGCCGGCCTGCTCTGCGGCTGGACGGAGCGCGGCGACCGGCCTGCGTTCAAGGTCGTCACGGGCATCTCGACCGGGGCGCTCATCGCTCCGTTCGCGTTCGTCGGGCCGGACTACGACCACGTGCTCCGCGAGGTGTACACCTCGGTGAAGACCAGCGACATCGCCACCAGCCGCGGTCTGATCTCGGGGCTGACGTCCGACTCGCTGGCCGACACCGCGCCGCTGCGCCGGATGCTCGACCGCCTGGTCGACGACAAGTTCCTCGACCGCGTGGCCGCGGAGTACCGCAAGGGTCGGCTGCTGATCGTGGGGACGACCAACCTCGACGCCCAGCGCCCGGTGCTGTGGCGGCTCGGCGCGCTGGCCTGCACCGATCACCCCGACAAACGACGCATCTTCATCGACGCGCTCCTGGCCTCCGCCGCCATCCCCGGCGCGTTCCCCCCGGTCATGATCGACGTGGAGGCCGACGGGAAGCGGTTCTCGGAGATGCACGCCGACGGCGGGGTCGCCTCCCAGGTCTTCCTCTACCCCGCGGCGTTCTCGTTCACGCAGTTCGCGCGTCAGCACGGGGCCGGCGAGCGGAAGCGCCATGCGTACGTCATCCGCAACGCCCGGCTCGATCCGGAATGGCAGTCGATCGACCGTCGCACGCTCCCCATCGCGGTGCGGTCCATCGACACGCTCATCAAGACGCAAGGGGTGGGCGACCTGTACCGCATCTACCTCGGCTGCGACCGCGACGGCATCGAGTTCAACCTCGCCGCCATCCCGGCCGATTTCCGCGAGGAAAGCAAGGACTCGTTCGACCCCGTGTACATGAAGAAACTGTTCGACGTGGGTTTTGATCTCGGGAAGAGCAGCAAGCCCTGGGTGCACGCGCCGCCCGGGTTCGCCGCTCCGACGGTTGATGAGGGGCTGCTGACGAGGGACGCTGCGGAGCGGTGAAGGCCGCGACAGTCGCCTTTCGCGCCGGTTGGACGCGGCGAGGGAGGTCTACTTCCTTCCGCGCTTGCCGAGCGAGGCTCGGAACGACTCGCGAACCTTCTTCTCGGGCTGGCCCTTGGGCTTGGTTGGGCGCTGGCCTTGGTCTTGATAGGCCTCGCGGAAGATCTCGAAGGTTGTGCGTTTGAGCAGTTCGTCCATGGCGTCCTTGACGCCGACGAGCTTGTGGTGCAGCGGGCACGGCTCGCCCTGGCCGCACACGCCGCCGCCGAAGGGGCAGGCGAGGCTGTCGTTCTCGCGCTCGAAGAGGGCGAAGACGTCGTTGAGGGCGATCTGAGCGGGGTGGCGTGCGAGGGCGTAGCCGCCGCCGGGGCCGGGGGCGCCGGTGATGAGCCCCGCCTGCGAGAGCGCGGTGAGGATCTTGGCGACGAACGGGCCCTGCAGTTGGCGGGCGCTGGCGATGTCCGCGGCGGAGAGGCGGGTGCTGCCCGCGTCGTAGACCTCCGCGAGGCGGCTCATGGCGGCGATGGCGGTCTCGGTCTGGCGGCCGTACATGCTTGGACCTCGGGGGCGGGTGGAGACGCGGCAGGGCTGGGGGAAGGGGCGAGGTGCCGCGTCCGCGGGCGAACCGGGGCGATCCGTCTCGGCGCAGCACAACCGTCCGACGGACGGGCATCGGGACTCGGGCACCCTATCGGACGATTTACTGGAAATCAAGACGAAGATATCCACAAAGTGGCAAATATCCGGATTTCTCGATCGTCATCTCTTGTCAATGACGATACATCGGTCTAGATTTCTGCGTCTTGCCCCCGAGAGGGCCTCGGACCGGACTTTCCGGCGTTCGCGGCCCCCGAACAAGCACCGACGCCAAGGCCCGGTCGCGGGCCCGCATGGAGCCGAAGATGGACGCACCAGCCTCTCCCCACGCCGGCCACGCTCATGCCGAGACCGGGCCGATCGAGCAGTTCTCGTACGACGACGCGATCGTGCGGAAGTTCCTGTGGGCCACGATCCTGTGGGCGATTGTGGGCATGGTCGCGGGGCTGTTCATCGCGCTGCAGCTGACGTTCCCGCAGCTGAACTTCGGGATGGAGTGGCTGGGCTTCGGTCGCCTGCGTCCGTTGCACACCAACGCGGTGGTCTTCGCGTTCGCGGGCAATGCGATCTTCATGGGGGTGTACTACTCGCTGCAGCGGCTGTGCAAGGCGAGGATGTTCAGCGACGTGCTCAGCAACCTGCACTTCTGGGGCTGGCAGGCGATCATCGTCTCGGCCGCGCTGACGCTGCCGCTCGGGTACACCCAGGGCAAGGAGTACGCGGAACTGGAGTGGCCGATCGACCTGGCCATCGCGGTGGTGTGGGCGGGTTTCTTCGGCGTCAACGTCTTCGGCACCATCGCGAAGCGCCGCGAGCGGCACATGTACGTGGCCATCTGGTTCTACATCGCGTCGATCGTGACCGTCGCGGTGCTGCACATCTTCAACAGCCTGGCGATCCCCGGCGGGGCGCTCAAGAGCTACTCCATCTACGCGGGCGTGCAGGACGCGCTGGTCCAGTGGTGGTACGGGCACAACGCGGTGGCGTTCTTCCTGACCACGCCGTTCCTGGGCCTGATGTACTACTTCCTGCCCAAGGCCGCCGAGCGCCCGGTGTACTCGTACAAGCTGAGCATCGTGCACTTTTGGTCGCTGGTGTTCATGTACATCTGGGCGGGCCCGCACCACCTGCACTACACCTCGCTGCCGGCGTGGGCCAGCAGCCTGGGGATGCTGTTCAGCCTGATGCTGTGGATGCCCTCGTGGGGCGGCATGATCAACGGGCTGCTCACGCTCCGCGGGGCCTGGAACCGTGTCGCCGCCGACCCGGTGCTCAAGTTCTTCGTCGTCGGGATCACGTTCTACGGCATGTCCACCTTCGAGGGCCCGATGCTCTCGATCAAGAGCGTCAACAGCCTTTCGCACTACACCGATTGGACGATCGGTCACGTCCACGGCGGGGCGCTGGGGTGGAACGGGTTCGTCGCGTTCGCGTGCATCTACTGGCTGGCCCCGCGGCTGTTCCAGACGAGCGCGATCTGGAGCAAGCGTGCCTGCGAGTGGCACTTCTGGCTGGGCACCCTCGGCATCCTGCTCTACTGGCTGAGCATGCAGTGGGCGGGCATCACGCAGGGGCTGATGTGGCGGGCGTTCACCGCCGACGGAGCTCTGGCGTACCCCGACTTCGTGCAGACGGTGAGCAAACTGGTGCCGATGTACATGATCCGCGCCGCCGGCGGCGCGATGTACATCCTGGGCGTGCTGCTGGGCGCGTTCAACGTCGTCATGACCTGGAAAGCCCGCCCCAGCGCCTACGAGGTCCCGGTGCACGAGGCACCGGCGCTCTCAAAGACCTACACCGCCGACCCGGTCTACAAGTCGGACCTGACCAGCGTCCTGCCCGCGGGCCGCAAGGCTGACGAGTTCGTGGAACTGTCCTGGCACCGGCGCTGGGAGCGGCTGCCGCTGCGGTTCACGGTGTGGACGACGATCGCTGTTATCGTCGCGTCGCTGTTCGAGTGGCTGCCGCTGTTCCTGATCCGCTCGAACGTGCCGACGATCGCGACGGTGACGCCCTACACGGCGCTCGAGGTCGCGGGTCGTGACGTGTACATCGCCGAGGGGTGCTACAACTGCCACTCGCAGATGGTCCGCCCCATTTGGGCCGAGACGCTGCGCTACGGGGAGTACAGCAAGCCCGGCGAGTTCGTGTACGACCACCCGTTCCAGTGGGGCAGCCGGCGCATCGGCCCCGACCTGCACCGCGTGGGCGGGAAGTTCTCGCACGACTGGCACGTGCGCCACTTCGAGAACCCGCGGAACGTGGTGCAGTCGTCGATCATGCCGACGTACGCGCACCTTCTGACCAAGAAGATCGAC
>JAFLCM010000172.1 GCA_017303565.1 Planctomycetota bacterium | reverse complement strand
CCGTCGGCGCTGCACACGCTGGAGCCGCGGCACGCGGAGGCGGACGCGTTGCGGGAAGAGCTGGGTCACGGGCGGAACCCTCCTTTCGGCGTGTGGCCGGCGGTGGGCAGCGTGCCGGTGAGCGTGCTGATCCCGGTGAAGAACGAGCAGCGGAACATCGCGGAGTGTTTGCGGCGGGTGCAGTGGGCGACCGAGATCGTGGTGGCGGACAGCCAGTCGAGCGACAAGACGATCCCGATGGCGCAGGCGCTGGGCGCGGACGTGTACCAGTTCTACTACTCGAAGAGCGGGTGGCCCAAGAAGAAGAACTGGGCGCTGGAGACGGTGCCGTGGAAGAACAAGTGGGTGTTGATCCTTGACGCCGACGAGTACATGACGCCGGAGCTGGCGGAAGAGGTGCGGCAGGTGGTTTCGGGGTCGTGGAAGCCGTGGAAGGAAGGCTCTGCGGGCTGCGGCGACGGGTACTGGCTGAACCGGCGGTTCATGTTCATTGGGCGTTGGCTGAAGGGTTGCGGGTTCTACCCGTCGTACAACGTGCGGCTGTTCAAGCACGACGTGGGGCGGTACGAGCGGATCGGGAATCTGGGTGACACCGGCTCGGGCGACAACGAGGTGCACGAGCACGTCGTGCTGTCCACCGGCGAGGCGGGGTACCTGAAGCACGACTTCCTGCACTTCGCGTACCCGGATCTGAGCGTGTGGGTGGAGAAGCACAACCGGTACACGACGTGGGAGGCCTTCGCGATGGAGGCGAAGGACGAGGGGGCGATCAAGCCGTCCTTGTTCGGGGGTCCGATCGAGCGGCGGCGGTGGCTGAAGCGGTTCGGGCGGAAGCTGCCGTTCAGGCCGACGCTGCGGTTCATCTATTCCTACGTGATCCAGCGTGGATTCCTGGACGGGTACGCGGGGTTCGTGATGTGCCGGCTGCTGGCGTGGTACGAGTTCATGTCGATCGCGAAGTACCGCGAGATGAAGGTGCTGCGTGAGACGCCGTACCTCTCGCAGCCCGCGGTGACGAAGGGCCTGCTGCAGCCTCAGGGCCCGGCGATGGCCAAGCCGCCGGGCGGGCAAGGCACGGCGGGGGGTGGGCGTTGAGCGCGGGGACGGAGTTCGATCCGCTGGCGCGGTCGGTCAGCCCGTACACGACGCGGGAGAAGATCGGGCGGGTGCTGTGGAATACGTTCGGTCAGGTGCTGTTCCGGTTGACATTCCACAACTGGTACGGGATGCGGCGCGGGCTGCTGCGGATGTTCGGGGCGAAGATCGGGGCGCACGTGCGGATCCGACCGAGCGTGATCGTGGAGCAGCCGTGGAACCTGACGATCGGCGACAACTCGTCGATCGGCGACCGGGCGATCGTGTACTGCCTGGGGAAGGTGACGCTGGGGAAGAACGTGTCGCTGTCGCAGATGGTTCACCTGTGCGCCGGGACGCACGACTACACCAAGAGCGACCTGCCGCTTTTGCGGCCGGCGATCGTGGTGGAGGACGAGGTGTGGCTGGCGGCGGACGTGTTCGTGGCGCCGAGCGTGCGGATCGGTCGGGGGACGGTGGTCGGGGCGCGTTCGAGCGTGTTCAAGGATCTGCCGGCGTGGAAAGTGTGCGCCGGGACGCCGGCGAAACCGATCAAGGACCGCGTGCTCACGCCGGCGTAGCGATTGTTCTCGACCGAGTTGAAAACCAAAGGCGAAAAGCCTGAAGCCAGAGGATTCTTCCATGCCCGTGACCGTCCCCGAATACGGCTACAAGCACGCGAACGCCCCGCACACGTTCCGGTACCTGATCCCGCAGGTGGACGCGCTGATGCCGGCGAAGACGCCGGGTCTGCGGATGCTGGACATCGGCTGCGGCAACGGGTTCAACGCGGGGTATTTTTTGGCGCAGGGGGTGAAGGTGACGGGGATCGACCCTTCGGTGAAGGGGATCGAGTTCTCGCGTCAGTCGCACCCGACGGGGCGGTTCGAGGTGATGGAGATCCGGGACGACCTGCTGCAGGCGCTGGGGGAGGCGCCGTTCGACGTGGCGATCTCGACGGAGGTGATCGAGCACATCTACGCGCCGCGGGACTGGGCGCGGTGCGCGTTCAACGCGCTGAAGCCGGGGGGTCGGCTGATCTGCACGACGCCGTACCACGGGTACCTGAAGAACGTGCTGATCGCGGCGAGCGGGAAGTTCGACTGGCACGTCAAGCCCTTGTGGGACGGCGGTCACATCAAGTTCTGGAGCCGGGCGACCTTGAGCGAACTCTTGCGGGAGGCGGGGTTCACGAACATCCAGTTCCGGGGGGCGGGGCGGCTGCCGTACCTGTGGATGTCGATGGTTTTGAGCGGGGATAAGCCGGCGCGGTAGTCGGTCAGTCGCACTGAACGATGCGAAGGGTGCGAGGCTTGGCGTCGCGGATCGCTTCGAGCAGCGCCGGGACCGCGCGCGAGTGTTGCCAGATCGAGGCTTGGCGCTTCCAGGACGACGACCGCGACCGGGAGCGTCGTCGGGTTCTGCTGGTGCTTGATGCCTCGATCCACGGTCAGCACCGCGTCAAAGCCCGCGGCTGTGGCGGCGGCGAGCAACTGCCCATTTCGCAGTCGATCCCAGCCACGGCTGGAAGCCGACTCCACGGCAAAGTCCGGGAGAAATCGGGCGATCCGGCGGTCGACGCAGTGATCGAGGAGGATCCTCACGCCGCCCGCCCCCGGACACCGAGACGGCCCTGGCCTGCGAGTTCGAGGACGGCGTCGACCTGTGGGCGGTTGATGTTGGGGAATCCTTCGAGGAAGAATTCGACGGATTCGCCGGCGCGGAGGGCGTCGAAGAGGCAGGAGAGCGGGACGCGGGTGCCGAAGAAGCACGGGGCGCCGTGGACGCGTTCGGGGTTGACCCAGATGATGCCGAAGAGCGGGTCGCCCGGCTGGACGAGATCGCCCTCGAGGTCTTCGGGCCTGACGGGCGGGAGGGAACTCGGAGATAGGGTGGGGTCCATGGGTCGGCTCCCGTGAGATCGCCGCGGAATCGCGGTGATTCTAGGCGGGGGCGGGCGATTGGCCGGTGGGCGTGTGGGGTGGGTTTCAGCGGGGAACACGGCGCGAGCGCGGCCCTACCATCCGCCCCATGGCGCTCATCCCCCCCCACTCCGGCTCTTTGATCAACCGCCTCCGCACCGGCCCGCAGGGCGAGGCGCTCGTCGCCGAGGCGGCGAAACTGCGGTCGATCACGCTGTCGCAGAAGCAGTCGTGCGATCTTGAGATGATCACGATCGGGGCGTTCAGCCCGTTGCAGGGGTTCATGGGGTCGGCGGACTTTGAGCGGGTGTGCAAGGAGATGAAGCTCGCGTCGGCGGGGAGCGAGGGCGAGGCGTGGCCGATCCCGATCGTGCTGGCGGTGCCGGGTGCGGACGCGCCGAAGGTGGGTGAGAAGGTGGCGCTGAAGACGCCGGGGGGCGTCCTGCAGGCGGTGATGACCGTCAAGGAGGTCTACCCGCACGACAAGAAGATGATGATCCGGGCGGTCTTTCGCACCGAGGACCCGGCGCACCCGGGGGTGAAGCAGGTGCTGGACGAGGGGGACGTGTGCCTGGCGGGGCCGGTGGACTCTGTGCTCGTGTGCCCGGACCCGAGCGGGCCCGAGGCGTTCCTGGAGCAGCGGCTGACGCCGGCGCAGACGCGGGCGGCGTTCGAGGCGAAGGGGTGGAACACGATCGTGGCGTTCCAGACGCGGAACCCGATCCACCGGGCGCACGAGTACGTGTGCAAGTGCGCTCAGGAGATCTGCGACGGGCTGTTGATCCACCCGCTCGTGGGCGAGACGAAGAAGGGCGATATCCCGGCGGACGTGCGGATGCGGTCGATCGACGCGCTGGTGAAGAAGTACTTCAACGCGGCGACGACGATGGTGACGGTGATGCCGGGGGCGATGCGGTACGCGGGGCCGCGGGAGGCGGTCCTGCACGCGATCGTGCGGAAGAACTACGGGTGCACGCACTTCATCGTGGGGCGCGATCACGCGGGTGTGGGGAACTACTACGGGACCTACGACGCCCAGAAGATCTTCGACACCATCGACCCCAAGAGCCTGGCGATCGAGCCGTTGAAGTTCGAGCACACGGGGTACAGCAAGTCCTACGGCGGGATGGTGTCGGGGAAGAGTTACCCCAAGATCGAGGGCGACATCATCAACCTGTCGGGGACGGCGGTCAGGGAGATGCTGGCCAAGGGCGAGCGCCCGCCGGTGGAGTTCACGCGGCCGGAGGTGGCGGACGTGCTGATCGAGTGGGCGCGGGGCGCGGGGTGAGCAACCTCACCGCGGAGGCGCGGAGAACGCGGAGCGTTCCGCTTGGAGCGCGCTGGGTGACCCTGTGCATTGAGGCTTCAACAGGCCTCGTGGGCTCACCTCCGAATCGCCGATGACTCGACGCGAGGGTCAGCTCCGTGCCCTCGGCGCCTTCGTGGTGAGTATCGCATGCGCATCCTCCACTACCTTTCCGAAGTCACGCTCGAGCACGGCGGGGTCGTGCGCAGCGTGCTGGACTTTTCCAAGGCCCTGGCCTCGGCGGGGCACGAGGTGACGCTGGCGTGCTTCGATGACACCAGCGTGCCGGGGGCGTGGAAGTGCGGGCATGATTCGGCGTGGCGGGCGGGGACGCCGCGGGCGATCACGCTGGGCTGGCCGGGGCTGCCGAAAGCGATCCGGCGGTTCCGGTGGCGCGAGGCGCAGGTGATGGCGCGGGAGATCGCGGCGTGCGATGTGCTCCACGTTCACGGGCCGTGGGAGTCGACGAACGCGCAACTGGCGGCGATGGCGCGGCGGCTGGGCAAGCCCTACCTCCTGTCGATCCACGGGATGATGGACGACTGGTGCATGGCGCAGGGGGCGCTGAAGAAGCGGGTGTACACGTCGTGGCGAGTGGGGCCGATGGCGCGCCGGGCGGCGGCGGTCCTGTTCACGGCGGAGGGCGAGAAGCGGCAGGTGATGAAGTGGCTTGGCGGGGTGCCGGACGATCGCGCCCGTGTGCTGCCCTTGATGTTCGATGCGTCGGAGTTCGCGGAGTTGCCGGGGCCGGAGGCGGCGAGGGCGGCGTTCCCGTCGCTGCGGACCGACGGGCCGGTGGTGCTCTTCCTGAGTCGTCTGCACCCCAAAAAGGGCGTGGAGACGCTGATCGATGCGTGCGCGATCCTGAAGCGGGAGTACGCGGCGGCGGAGCGGAAAGGCGCGCCGGCGTTCCGGCTGGTGGTCGCGGGGTCGGGCACGTTCGAGTACGAAGCGGCGCTGAAGAAGCGGGCCGCGGATGCGGGGCTTTCGGACCGGGCGTTCTTCCTCGGGATGGTGACGGGTCGGGAGAAGGTGTCGCTGATGCAGGCGGCGGACGTGTGCGCCCTGCCGACGAGCCAGGAGAACTGGGGGTTCGTGATCCTGGAGTCGCTGGCGGCGGGGACGCCGGTGGTGACGACCAAGGGGGTCGACATCTGGCCGGAGGTCGAGAAGGGCGGCGGGGCTGTGATCAGCGAGGCGACGGCGGAAGCCATCGCGGCGGCGGTGCGGGGGCTGCTGGAGGACCCGGCGAAGACGGAGCGGATGGGGTCGGCGGGGCGGGAGTGGGTGCTGAGATGGCTGGAGGCGGGGAGCGTCGTGGCGCGGTACGAGGGGCTGTACCGGGGGGCGGTGGATGCGTCCGGCGTTTCAAGCCGATAGGAAGCACCCAGGTATCCGATGCGCATCCTTCATGTTCTTTCCGTTGTCCGAGCCGAGGTCGGCGGTCCTGCGCGGGCCGTGACGGATCTTTGTGCCGCGTTTGCGCGGCGGGGACATGAGGTGACGCTGGTCACGTG
>JAFLCM010000171.1 GCA_017303565.1 Planctomycetota bacterium | reverse complement strand
GGTGCGCCCGGTGTTCGGGTTCCCGACGGTCGGGCGGGTGGGTTCGGGACGGTGAAGGCCGGGAGCGGGGGCCCATCGGGTTGGACGTATCATTTCGGGAGCCGCGCGCCGCGGCGATGACTCGGAGGGCCCGCCCGTGAAGGAAGTCGACGGCAAGATCGTCCGCAACGGCATCATCTATTCGGCGGTGATCGATTCCGACGAGGCGCGGCTGGCGCAGAAGGCCGCCGACGAGTCGGTGAACACGCCGAACGAGCGGATCGACATCGACGCGATGAAGATCACGCAGCGGTACGAGCAGTACACGCCGGACGACCACGCGGTGTGGGGCGAGCTGTTCGCCAAGCGGATGGAACAGTTGAACGAGTACGGGTCGAACGTGTTCCTGAGCGGGGCGAAGGCGATCAACCTGCGGAGCGACCGCATCCCGCCCTTGAAGGACGTGAACGAGCGGCTGCGGCAGATCACGGGGTGGTCGAGCCACGGCGTGCCGGGGTATCTGCCTGCCAAGGCGTTCTTCGCGTTCCTGGCGAAGCGGCAGTTCCCGACGACGGTGACGGTGCGTCCCAGGGCGCAGATGAACTACCTGCCCGAGCCGGACATCATCCATGACGTGTTCGGGCACGTGCCCTTGCACGCGGACCCGGTGTTCGCGGAGTTCCTGCAGACGTACGGGAAGGCGGCGCTGCACACGAACGATCCGTATCACACCGAGCGGCTGGCGCGGCTGTTCTGGTTCACGGTCGAGTTCGGGCTGATCCACGAGGACGGGAAGCTCAAGCTCTACGGCAGCGGGCTGATCTCCAGCGAGGGCGAGGGGCACCACGCTCTGGAGTCGAAGGAGGTCGATCGGCGGAAGTTCGAGCTGGAGCGGGTGTGCTCGACGACGTTCGAGATCGACCATTACCAGCCGATCCTGTACGTGCTGGATTCGTTCGAGCAGCTGCGCGACGCGATGGTGACGTACGCGGAGCGGATTTTAAACGAGCCGGCCGGGGCTGTTGCTGGCGTGGGGGCGGGGCGGTGAGGCGCGTTCCTCTTGTTGTGATGGTGGCGTCGGGCGCGGTCGCGCTGGGGTCTGTCGCGCTGGGTGCTGACCCGGTGCCGCAGACGGCGCACCCGGTCATCACGGAGGTGCTGTTCGACGTGCCGCCGGGGGCGGGGGGTGATGCGAACAGGGACGGGGCGCGGGAGGCGAACGGGGATGAGTTCGTGGAGTTGTTCAATCCCACGGCGTCGGCGATCAACCTGAAGGGGTACCGGGTGGTGAACCGGCTGGCGGCGGGTGATCGCAACGCGCGGAAGGGGTTCATGTTCACGTTCCCGGCGTGCGAGTTGCCGCCGGGGGGGATGGTGGTTTTGTTCAACGGCGCGGACTCGAAGGTGCCGGGGCCGGTGGGGACGTTCGCGGGCGCGCCGGCGAAGGGGAACCCCGAGTTCGGCGGGGCGCTGGTGTTCGTGGCGGGGGACAAGGGCAAGTCGGGGTTCAAGAACGACGGCGACTGCGCTGTTTTGGAAGCGCCGAACGGTCAGGCGCTGGACGTGGTGGTGTGGGGCAAGCCCGACCCGGCGGCGCCGGAGGGCGCGCTGCGGTCGGAGACGGTGTTGACGAAGCCGAAGGGGAGCGTGCAGCGCATGACCGCCGCGGGGCCTCTGGCGGTTCACTCGACGCTGGGCGCGGAACTGTTCAGCCCGGGGACGATGCCGCGGACGGACGGCGGGGGGGAAAAGAGTGGTGGGGAGAAGGGCGAGCCGGAGAAGAAGAAGGGTGGGGAGAAGGAGAAGAGGTAGGGGGCTGGTGGCCAGTGGGGAGTGGGGCTGAGGGGAAGGCAAGAGGCAAGAGGCACGAGGCAAGAGGGGAGAGTCTTGGGTCTTGAGTCTTGAGTCTTGGGGGCGAAAGCCCGTGCACGGGCGGAGTGGGTTCCCGGCCTTTCGGCTGGGTCGCCGGCGGGGGGTTGATGCCCCGGGGCGGAGCGAGCCAACGAAACTACGAGGCATCAGGATGTGCTCTGGGCCAGCTGCCTGCCGGTCGGGGGCTTCGAACGAAGGGGGGCTTGGTGGGCCCGCCTCTATCTACCCTCAATGCGGTCACTTGCGTGCGCGCATAGCGTGTCGGTCCGCTCGGGGGTCCGGTGCGCACGTGACGCGTGGGTCAAGGGGTTAGAGACTCTTGGAGAATCCACCGCTGGGTGTGAGAAAGAGACCTCGTTCGGGCGCGCAAAGCGGGTCGATGCGCGATCCGTGATCAAATGCTCGGTTGGTGCGTTCGGGGTGTGAGGGTGGAAGACGCTCGGACGCAGGGGCTTCGCCCCCGCACCCCCACCTCGCATAGCGCACGCCGAGGGCCGCGGGTGGCACGCTCAGGCGCTCAGGTGCGCCTTTGGGAACATTGTCCAGCGAGATAATGGCGTGGCCAAGCTTTGATTGACCATGCCACCCAGCGGCCACCCCTTGTTCTCAGGCGGGGATGGTCTATCACGGCATCGCGCCCGGCACACTTATCCGAATGATCCGGCTCGGGGGAAGCAGCCACGAAGACGGGACGGCGAACGGCAGGGAGAGCGGGCGTGATGAATCCGCAGTCCACGAAAGCCAGTCGCGGAGCGTGAGAGGCGGAAGGGACGAGCCATCGCACGCGCACACATCGAGCGGGACCGCTGTCTGGAGTGCGATCGACACGTCGTCGGCACAGCGCAGCGAGATGTCGCGGGACTCGGATTCGCCGTTCGGCGTCCGGGTTGTTACCCGGAAGAAGCCCGTGTGGAACGTCATGTTCGGGTCGGGCTGCATGGAGACCAGGCGCTCACTGAGGAACGAACCGATGCAAGCGGCCGTATGCGGTTCGACCTTGTAAATTCGAAGTGAGGTGGACTCCTGTGGATAGCGGTCAGAGATCGCAACGGTGCCATCGTTCCACGCGGCGAGAATCAGGCTGGAAAGGGGCAACGCGCTGGCGCCGGCGTCGAAGCGAGCGATCATCGTGACCAACTCGCTCGGAGGAGCGGGCGCTGCTTCGGGGCCTGTAGCGGGGCGTGTTTTGGCGGGACCGGCAGCGGCTGTGACCAGGGCGGTACATGCCGCCATGGTCATGACCGCGAGCGCGCTCAGCCGATCGCCGTTTGCGAGGGTGCTCCGGCCGAGCTTACGTGGTGCCGATACGGACGGGCGTGGCATGCTATCAGCATACTCTCGGTGGCTGACTGGGGAACTCACGCGAGTTCTGGTCCACCCTGTGGTCGGGCTGAGACGTTGGAGGCCGGGCCCTTTGGTAACGGTCCGTCGCGAGGATTATGGTTCGCAGACCTGATGCTTCGGTTGCGATCTGCCCCTGCCGGGGCAGGTTGGGTAGACGGGCGGAGGCTTTCCACGGGTTGCGCTTCACCCGTGTCTACAGGCCTGCGCCCCTTCGGGGCGGGGAGGGGAGGGTAGAGTCGTGAGTCTTGCGTGTTGTTTCCGTGGTTGAAGGGAGTGGCTCGATGAGCAAGTCCTGGTTCTCGCATCGTCACGCGTTTGCTTGCGGGCTGATGAGCGCGGCGGCGGGATCCGGCGTCACGCTGATGCTGGGTCAGGCGCCGGCTCCGCAGCCCAAGGAGATCGAGTGCACGCGCCTGCGGGTGGTGGACGGGCGAGGGCAGCTCATCGGCATGCTGGGCGAGAACACGAAGGGTGAGGGCGGGATGCTGACCCTGCTCCGCCGGGGGCAGCCGTATCTGGCGGCGTATCCGACGGGTGAGGGTGCCGCCGCGTTGCACATGTTCGGCAAGCCGGGTTCGCCACCGGTCGCTTCGCTGGTCGTCAATCCGGAGGACGGCGGGCACGTCACGGTGTACGACGCTGATGGGAAAGTGGCGTGGACGGCGAGGAAGTAGGGGCTGGCAGGAGAAAGGCAAGAGTGGTGAGGGATGGCAGCTTGCCGGTGCTTTTCTGATCGGAGTTTGCGTTGGACAACGGATCGTCTCCAAGCCCCTCAGCGAGGCGCCGCCGCGTGCGGTGGGTAGTGTTCGTCGTCGCTTTGATGATTGCGGGAGTCGGCGTCGTTGCGGGAGTGCGACAGTTCCTGGTGCGCGAGGGACTGTCGTCCGGGGGCTGGGACGCTGGGCCGGAGTTGACCGCCGTGGTGCGCGCGATCGAGTCTGCGGTGGCGTCGGGAGACGAGCGATTCGCTCTGCCGCTGGAAGGCGAGGATCAGATGCTCGTTTCGGGACCCTATGTGCTCGACGAGGTGCGACTCGGCGAGATCACGCGGCTACCGCAGGCCGATATCGCGGCGGCGCGGCTCGCCTGCGACATGAACGAGAACTACCACCTGTTTCTGATCCGGTGGGACCGTGTGGTGCGGCACGCGGTTCTGGATGGGCGGTTCATGTGGAACGAATCGAATGTGGTGTTCACTGCCGGCCAGCGGGTCCGGGTGTTTCGGGTCGATCGTGCTTGGCGTCCGGTCATCCTGGGTCGGGATTCGCAGTGATGGCGCGTTGTTTGGAGCGTGGTCCTTGGCTCCGAGGTGGACGAAGCGTCTTGATCGCGAGTGAATCTTCTGCCCCTTGCGGGGCAGGGGGGCAAGCGGGTGCGGCATTCCACGGGTTGCGCTGCGCTTCACCCGTGGCTGCAGGCCTGCGCCCCTTTGGAGCGGGGAGGGTGGTTCTTGGTGGCGATTCGGCGGGGGACCCTTCGGCGTCATTCCGGGCGCTGGCTCCGGCGATACACGTTCCGATAGGCCGCGATCGCGATGCAGGATTGCACGGCGGTGCAGGCAAGCCAGGCCAATCCCGCGAAGCCCATGCGGATTTCCATCTGTGAGGAGCGGTCGCGTTCCAGCATCGATGCCACCTGGAAGATCCACCAGATCGATGTGGCGAGGGTGGCCCACCTTGTCTGGTGGTAGAGGACGTACGCGGCGTCCTCGTCTCTGAGACGCCGGTGCGCGAGGGCGGCGAGCAGCAACGCCGCGCCGATCTGGATCCCGAACCACACAACGGGCACCATCGCGGTGGCGAAGAGCGCCCACGGAACCACGTGCCGTCCGCGCGTCGTCATGGATGGCGGCAGGTCCTGCATCGCATGCATGAAGGCCCACGCGATGCCGAGAAGTGTCAGCCCCGTCGCCGCGAGCATGTGGTGCTTCGCGAGCCGGCGATTCCTTCCACGTTGGTAGAGGCCGCGCTGTGCTGGGGACCAACTGAGACCGAGCTGGTTCTTGATCCAGACGGGCATGGCGTCGGTCCTTCGCGGATGGCGGACTCGACTCGACGTGCGGCGGGTGACTGCGGGGTCCGGAGTCTTTGGGGGAGTGTATCGGGACGGTCGGGGATCCATCGGTTGCGGTGCGCTTCACCCTTGGCTCCAGGCCTGCGCCCCTCGCCGGGGTGGGGAGGGGCAGGGAGGTGGGTGTGGGGCCTTGGCGCTACGATTGGCCCTCATGTCACGCGACGTTGTCATCACGGGTCTTGGGGCGGTTTCGGGGTATGGCGTTGGGGCGGCGGCGCTGTGGGATGGGCTGTTGTCCGGGAAGTCGGCGCTGCGGCGGCTGACGCTGGTGGAGCCTGCGGGGTTCCGGTCGCGGCACGGGGCGGAGGTTGCGGAGTTCAGCGCGAAGGAGCACGTGCCGAAGCACTACCGCAAGGCGCTGAAGGTGATGGCGCGGGACACGGAGATGGCGGTGGTGTGCGCCAAGTTCGCCGTGGAGCACGCGGGGCTGAAGACCAAGGCGCTGCTGCCGGAGGATTCGAGCGAGTCGCCGACGTACGCGCCGGCGCGGGTGGGTTGCCAGATCGGGGCGGGGCTGATCGCGGCGGAGGTTCCGGAGCTGGCGGCGGCGATGGCGGCGAGCACGGACGC
>JAFLCM010000170.1:649-5842 GCA_017303565.1 Planctomycetota bacterium | reverse complement strand
GAGCAGGTCGTCGATCGCGTCGTCCGCACGCCGCGAGTCCTGACGATCGTCAACACGCGGAAGCAGGCGGCACGCCTTTTCGACGCCGTTCGGGCCACCGGAACCCCGTGCCGTCACCTGAGCGCCCTGATGTGCCCTCAGCACCGAAGCGCGCGTGTCGCGGAGATCAGAGAAGCACTCGCGAAACCCGACGCTCCCTGCCGGGTGATCAGCACCCAGGTGGTCGAAGCGGGGATCGACATCGACTTCCCGGTGGTCTACCGGGCGATGGCGGGGCTCGACTCGATCATCCAGTCTGCCGGGCGCTGCAACCGCGAGGGACGACTGAGTGAGCGAGGACATGTCTTCGTCTTCGACACGGACGAGAACCCGCCGCCCGACATCAAGCGCCGGATCGAGGCAACCCGAGACGTGCTGCAGGACAACGCCGATCCGCTCGACCTGAGCACCGTGGAGGCTTGGTTTCGCGAGGTGTACTTCAGACGCAAGGACGAGTGGGACGGCGGAGCCGGAATCAGCGTGACCGCCGACCTCGCGCCCGACCGCCTGAAGTTCCGCAGCGTGGCCGAGCAGTACAACATCATCGACCAGTGGTCGGTGCCGGTGGTCGTGCCCTATGAAAAAGAAGGCGCGGAACTGTGCCGTTTGCTCCAACAATCCCACAAAGTTGAGGCGCATCACCTCCGCCAGGCCCAGCGCTACAGCGTCAGCGTGGCGCCATGGGCGCTCGCTCACCTGCAATCTCAGGGACACGTGACCGGGGGTGACACCACGTTGTCCGTCCTGATCAGCAAGTCACTGTACGATGATGAAGTCGGGCTGCGGCTCAACGGCGAGCCCGAACCACGCGACCTATGCGCGTGAGGCCCAAGCGACGAGGTTTCACATGACCCACGGCGTCAAACTCAAGGTTTGGGGCGACTACGCCCTCTTCACCCGCCCGGAAATGAAGGCCGAGCGGGTAACCTACGACATCATCACGCCCTCGGCCGCTCGCGGGGTGCTGGAGGCCGTGTACTGGAAGCCGCAGATCCGGTGGGTGGTTGACCGCATCCACGTGCTAAGGCCCATCCGCTTCGCCAGCCTCAGACGAAACGAAGTCGGCAGCGTGATCCCGGCCGGGACGGTCCGCACGGCGATGAACTCCGGCACCGGGACGCTCGGCATGTACGTCGAGGAGGACCGCCAGCAGCGAGCCGCCACCGTGCTGCGGGACGTCGCGTACGTGATCGAGGCGCACTTCGAAGTGATCGATGCCAGCGGCCCGGAGACAAAGCCTGAGGCGAAGCACCTCGACCAGTTCTGCCGTCGCGCCCGCGCCGGGCAGTGCTTCCACCGACCCTACCTCGGCTGCAGGGAGTTCGCTTGCGACTTCGAACTCGTGGAGGGACCGATCGAGCGCTCCACCCTCGCGGGAACCCCCGAGGGCAACCGCGACCTCGGCTTCATGCTCCACGACATCGATTTCGAGCACGGCATGACCGCCCGCTTCTACCGCGCCGTGATGCGCGACGGCGTGGTCTCCGTCCCGCACCCGAACTCGAAAGAGGTGCGCTCGTGATGATCCCGGCACTCGTGAGGCTGTACGACAGGCTCGCCGCCGAGGGAGAGGACGCCGTCGCGCCCGAGGGCTACAGCAGCCAGAAGGTCGGATTCTGCGTCGTCCTGAACAAGAACGGCACGCTCTCCGCCGCGGGCATCACCCGAGAGTTCGTCACGCTGCGCCGCGAGGTGACCAAGAAGGTCAAGGGTCAGCCGACCGTCACCATCAAGGAGGAAGAGCACCCCAAGCAACTCATTCTCCCCGGCCAAAGCAAGCCCTCAGGAAGTGGACTCAATCCGTGCTTCCTGTGGGACAACAGCGCGTACCTCCTGGGGTTCAAGCCCGAGGACCCCAAGCCGGAGCGCACGAAGAAGGCGTTCGAGGCGTTCCGCGACCGCCACCTCGCGCTGCGGAAAGAGATCGACGACGAGGGCTTCGACGCGGTGTGCAAGTTCCTCGAGGCGTGGAAGCCCAGCGACGCGAAGGCAATCAAGGACCTTGCGGACACCGCGACCAACTTCGGCGTGTTCCGGCTCCGCCTGGACGACGGCTACGTGCATGAGCGGGAGGCCGTCCGCGCGTGGTGGGAAGCCAATGGACGCTTGTGGGCAGGGGGGGAGGACGCCGAGACGGAGGAGTCCCCCGGCGAACTCAAAGGCGCCCCCTCGCTCGTCGACGGCGTCACCCGCCCGATAGCGCTCACCCACAAGCCCGCAATCAAAGGTGTGGCCGGCTCTCAGGCCATGGGCGCGATGCTCGTCTCGTTCAACCAGACCTCGTTCAACTCCTTTGGGAAAGAACAGGGCGAGAACGCTCCCATCGGCGTTGATGACGTCTTCAAGTACTGCACCGCACTGACACGCATCACGACCGACCCGAAGCGCCGGGTCCGGCTGGCCGGCGACACGATCGTCTTCTGGGCCGAAAAACCCTCACCTGCCGAACTCGTGCTCGCCGCCACGCTCGATACCAACGCGGCGGGCGCGGTCCCTCGGGACACGGAGGGCGAAGGCCTCGGCATCTCTCTGCTGGGCGGATCCCCCGACCCGGACGAGGAAGCCCGAGCGATTTACGAGAAGGTCCGCCGGGGCGAGCCGGTCACGCTGCTCCCCGGGAAAGAGGTGCCGTTCTACATCCTCGGGCTTTCACCCAACGTGTCGCGCTTGAGCGTGCGGCTGTGGGAGGCATCGAGCGTCGGTGCGATCGTCGAACGCCTCCGGACGTACCACGCCGAACTCGCGATGCACCCCGAGCCGCCGGATTCGCCGCCCTTGTCCGTGCGCCGGCTGGTCGCCGAGACCACGATGCCCAAAGGCGGTTTCGCCGACGAGTCGCGTGTGAACCCCACGCTCGCGGCGGAGGTGACCCGCTCGATCCTGACCGGGGCCCCCTACCCACGAGCGCTCCTCGCCGGCGTCGTGGCTCGATGCCGGATCGAGGGCCTCGCCGACAGCCAGACCCGCAACGACTTCCGCCAGGCGCAGCACCGGCGCTGCGCCGTCATCCGCGCCTGCCTCACCCGCTCACACCCCGACCTGGAGGTTCCCGTGTCGCTCGACGAGAACTCGCAGTCAACACCGTACAACCTCGGACGACTCTTCGCCGTGCTGGAGCGCATTCAGGAGAACGCGCTCGGGAACATCAACACCACGATCAAGGATCGCTACTTCGGCGCCGCCAGTTGCACCCCGGCGACGGTGTTCCCTCGTCTGCTCCGGCTCACCCAACACCACGTGAACAAGATCGAGAACCCCGGCCAGCGCACGGTCCGCGAGAAGGAACTCGGCGCCGTCGTTGGCCGACTGGAGTCTTTCCCGCGCACGCTCAGCCTCGAAGCCCAGGGACTCTTCGCCATCGGCTACTACCACCAGCGGCAGTCGTACTTCCAGGTCCGAGAGAAGGCCGCCGAGGGCAACTGACCGCGCAACTCCTGGGACTCCACCCAGCACTGTCTCCCCATGCTTCGCCAGTACGCTCACACCCTCTCCAAGCACACACCCGAGCCCACCCATGCCCAAGCCCTCCACCTCCGCCATCCAGAATCGCTACGACATCGCGTACTTCTTCGACATCACCGACGGCAACCCCAACGGCGACCCCGACGCCGGCAACATGCCGCGCATCGACCCCGAGACCAACCACGCCCTCGTCACCGACGTCTGCCTGAAGCGGAAGATCCGCAACTACGTCGGGATGAAGCACGCCGAAAAGCCGCCGTACGAGATCTACGTGAAGGAGAAGGCCGTGCTGAACAGCCAGCACGAAAGAGCCTACGAGGCCCTGAAGCTCAAGAGCAACGACAAGAAGGCCGCCAATGAGAAGTCCCGCGAACTAACCGCCTGGATGTGCCAGAACTTCTTCGACATCCGGGCCTTTGGCGCCGTGATGAGCACCGGCGTCAACTGCGGCCAGGTCCGCGGCCCGGTCCAGGCCACCATGGCCCGCAGCCTGCACCCCATCCTCCAACTCGAGCACTCCGTCACCCGCTGCGCCGTGACCACTCCCGAGGAGTCCGCCAAGCAAGACGGCGGCAACCGCACCATGGGCCGGAAGTTCACCATCCCCTACGCCCTGATCCGCAACCACTTCTTCATCAGCCCGATGCTCGCCGACCCCGACCGCAACGGCACCGGGTTCTCCGAGGCGGACCTCGCCCTCGTCAAGGAAGCCCTCAATATGATGTTCGACCACGACCGCTCCGCCGCCCGCGGCACCATGGCGCCGGTCGAGATTCTCGCCTTCCGTCACGACAGCGCCATGGGCAACGCCCGCGCCGATCAACTGTTCTCCCTCATCACCTGCGAGGCGGCGCCGGAGGTCCGTTCCGGCGAGCGCCCGCCGCGCAGCAAGGCCGACTTCACGATCCGCGTCGACGAGAAGCGCCTGCCCGAGGGCGTCACGCTCGAACGCTGGCTCGTCCACTAAGAGCCCTCTGCCTCTCGATCCGCCGTCCGTCGCGCCGCTCCCACCGGAGCAACCCTTGCCCGAGGCGCCGGAACCCATCCCCATCTCCGCGCTGCAGCACCTGGTGTTCTGCGAGCGGCAGTGCGCGCTCATCCACATCGAAGGACTCTGGGCCGAGAACCGCCTGACCGTCGAAGGCCGCACGCTCCACAGAAAGGCCCACAACGACGAGCCCGGCCCCCGCGGCGGCGGGCGTCACCTCTCCCGCCCCGGCGTCCGCATCGTCCGCGCCCTCGCGCTCGCCAGCGAGTCGCTCGGCCTCATCGGCAAGGCCGACATCGTGGAGTTCCATACCGGGTCAACTCGCGCTGACGCGGCTCCCGGCGGCCCGGCTCTCCGAGCCGCGTCCGACGAGTTTCTCATTGGCCCTGCGTTCCCAACAGAGCCGGACGCCACGACCGAGCCCCCCCATCACTCCCACCAGCCAACCCCGTTCCCCATCGAGTACAAGCGCGGTCGCCCAAAGTCCCACGACGCCGACAAGATCCAACTGTGCGCACAAGCGCTCTGCCTCGAGGAGATGCTCGGCACCCGCGTGCCCGCCGGCGCGCTGTTCTACGGCGCCACCCGCCGCCGCCAGGACGTCGTGTTCGACGACGCCCTCCGCGCCAAGACCCTCGACGCCATCGACCGCCTTCGCGCCCTGCTCACCGCCGGCGTCACCCCCCGCGTCAAACGCGAGAAGA
>JAFLCM010000170.1:0-619 GCA_017303565.1 Planctomycetota bacterium | reverse complement strand
CCTCTGCCTGCCCGACGGCACCGGACCGAGCCGCAGCGCCCGCAGGTACATCGAGGCCGCGCTCGGGCAAGTCGGTGACGGTCCAACAGATCATTAATGCCGCCGACGGCGCGAACACCGCCGGCGGCCTCTCGTGAGCTCGCATGACACCACTGGCTAGTTTCAATCCGCGCTCTGCGACAGAGCGACATGGGCACCAAAGCGTGAGCAGCGAGCGAGATCGCCTATGGGATTCAGTTTTGACTCGCACGAGGCGAACCGCGCGAAGTCTCTCGAGGGGCGGGCCCCAAAACCCGCTCCCACAGCCGGGCTGCGATCAGACCATGGTCGATGCGAAGGTTGAGGCGATCCTCGACCGCTCTGCCGAGAGCTTCCTTGAGCCACGGGCTCGCTTGGACGTCAGGAAGGGTCCGCCCGAGCCGAGCAAACTCCTCCATGAGAACAGTGTCGAAATCGACGATCCGCATCTGGTCCTCCTTGAACCGCTTCCGCCAGCGAGCACGCCATTGCCCATCCGTGGGGTTGCTGCCAGCCGACCAACCGAACATGGTTTATGATACCACTGGCTAGAACAAGGTCAAGCTCGCAATGTGAGAGGGGATCAGTTTTTTCGCAGCCT
>JAFLCM010000017.1 GCA_017303565.1 Planctomycetota bacterium | reverse complement strand
GTCGTTCGGCACCAAACTCATGGGCGTCTCCGGGCACGTCAACAACCCCGGCGTCTTCGAGTTCGAACTCGGCATCCCCCTCCGCACCATCGTCGAGCAGCACTGCGGCGGCATGCGCAAGGGCAAGAAGTTCAAGGGCGCCATCGCCGGCGGCGTCTCCACCGGCGTCCTCGGCCCCGACCAGTTCGACGCCCCCATGGATTTCGACATCGGCCGCGCGTACGGCGTCCTGGGCCTCGGCACCGCCTGCCCCACCATCTTCGACGAGGACACCGACATGGTCGCGGTGGCCCGCAACATCGCCCGCTTCTTCAAGCACGAATCGTGCGGCCAGTGCACCCCCTGCCGCGAAGGCTCGGGCTGGCTGTACCAACTCCTCTCCCGCATCGAGCGCGGCGACGGGCGGACGAAGGACCTCGACCTGACGCTCGAGATCGCCACCAGCATGGGCGCCATGCCCGGCACGACGATCTGCGGCCTCGCCGACGGCAACAACTGGGCGGTGCGCACCATCGTCAACAAGTACCGCGACGAGTTCGAGGCCCGCGTCCGCCCCACGATGGTGCCGGTGACGATGAGCGTCGGGGCCGCGGCGAACGGGTAAGGCCGATGGTGGCACCGCGCTTCGGACCGTGTCCGGAGGTGGCGCCGGCGTCCAGCGGGTGACAAGAGTGCCGATGCAGCCATCCCTCTTCGAGCGAGTCTGCCAGTCCGCCGCGCCGATCCTCGATCGCGCTGGTATTGCGCACGAACGATTCGAGTCGTCGGCGAGAATCCTGGCCGTTTCCGCCGACGGGCCCGACGGGTTCGATGTCGAAGTGACGGACGGGGACGAGGAAGTGCTGGTGAGCTGGGGGCATGGTCACGCGTACTTTGCGGACGAAGCAGGGGCGCTGAAGATGTTCTTTGCTGGCCTGACCGCGCGCGGCAGGCTGACCGAAATATGCAGGGGCGACTCGGTCGTGCGGTCAGTGATGGAGTATCGAACCCCCGACGGCTTGCACTGCTTTCTCGACACCCGATACTGGCCGTCCCCATTCTGGCGGCGCAAGCACGTTCGGGTGCTGCAGAATCAACACCGCTTCCCGCACGAACTGCTCGACGGCTTGAGCCTCACCTGCGACCCGCCGGTGCCAGCCTGACGCCCGGCTCCGCCCCACCGCCGTCGGACGAGAAGCCGACAGACGCCACCCATGAAATCACCGGAGAAATCGGTCGCTGTTTCTTGATTCTGTGGCGACCGTGCGTAGCGTTCCCTGAACATCCGCAGCAAGCGCCTGTGGGCGAAGAATCGCCGAACGCGAACGCCGCCCTTTCCGACCGCGCGCTCCACGGCGCGTGCCGGGGGATGCCGCGCGGTTCTGACGACAACTGGAGGTGAGCCATGAACGCTCAACGCACCGGCCTCGCGGGCGGGCGGCTTGTTCTCGCCGCGCTCGCCCTCACGGCGACCGCGGGCTCGTCCGCCACCGCCTCGATGATCTTCCCGCAGGGCGTACACCAGGCGTACGCAGTGACGACCGACAACCGGCTGTACGCGTACGACATGAACACGCACGCGCTGACGCAGCGCCACACGATCACGGGTCTTCAGCCGGGCGAGACCATCCGCGGCATCGACTTCAAGCACATCGCGAACGATCCCTCGCCGCCGACCGACCTGTTCATGCTGGGGAGCACGGGGACGGTCTACATGCTGGATTACAACGAAGGCACCCAGTCCTACTCGACGCAACCCTTCGACTACATGTGGGGCTTCGCCGTCACCGGCGATTCGATTGGGTTCGATGTCAGGTTCCAGCCTTGGCCTCCGTTCACCGGTCCACCGTGGGAGAAGCCGTTCATCTACGCCAGTCGGGGAACTGATGGGGGTCTCACGGCGCGGACCTACGTGCAGAACTCCGGCGGGTCGATGGCGCACTACGCGGACGGATCGCCGGCGTACATCGGCGGTCTGGCGTCATTCGACGACTCGTCGTGGTCTGGCGTGGCGCCGCCGTGGGGCCTGATCGGCATCGACACCGCCGGCCGGCAGTTCGTGAACGTGAACCCGCACCACCCGCCGCAGGGCATGGGCGGCCCGACGCTGGGCCTGATCACCCCGCTGACGGCGTTCACCGGACCCGCCGGCGCCTTGGACCTCTCGCACATGGCTGGGTTCGACCTCCATGAGTGGTTCGAGCAGATCGGGCGGTCGGAGTACAGGAGCGATGTCTACGGCGTGCTGGCGCTCAACGAGGCCGGCTCAACCTACACGTCCCTCTACGCCATGCGCACTCCCGCGTTCGGCGCGCCGCCATTCGGGAGCCCGATCGCCTTCGAAAAGGTCGGCGACCTCGTGCTCGATGACCCGACGCCGGTGCGCTTCTCCGCCGTCGCGATGATCCCGACGCCGGGCGCATCGGCGATCGGTCTGGGCGTTCTGACGCTGCTCTCCGTGCGTTCGCGCAGAACGTAGTCGGGTCCGACGATCCGAAGCCCCCGGGGAAACCGCACTTCCGGAAAGGAGCGATTCTCATGAACACTCGAATCCCCACGCTCGCGCTCGCCGCGATCCCGCTCGCGGCGTCCGGTGCTTCCGCCGCCGCCTGGAGCCAACTCGAGGCACGCCTCGAGGCTCCCGGGCTGGCGACGGCGTCAACCGTCCAGCACACCACGTGGCTGACCTGGGAGGGCCCGTGGGACGACGGATACAACGTGTCGGAGTTCTTCGACGGCCCCGAGACGACCTGGGGCTGGGGCGGCCACTGGGCCCACACGCTCATGGCTCGGCCCAACCCCACAACCCTCACCGGCCGCACCGAGCGCTCCCAGTCGCCGACAACGGGGTTCGCGGCGGTCCACGCCATCACCACTGTCGCCCTTCAACCCGGGCAGACCGAGACGTTCACGCTCACGCTGACCGATGCCTCGGTGCCGGACGTCCCGTACCAGCCATACCTGCCCACGGACATCGACACCGGCTTCGGCGTCAGGTTCTGGCACACCAACGGAAATCTCCGGACGTTCGACGGCGCGGCGTACGTCAGACTGTTCTCGACCCGGGGAACCGGAGACCCGCTGCTCGTCCGGAGCGTGAGCGTGACGAACCCGTTCGGCTGGGACACCGCGGCGATCGCGTCCATGCTGCAATCGCAGTGGGCCGACGGCCTGCTCGATTCCCAGGTGACCTTCCCCATGTTCTCGTTCACCGCTCCGCCGGGAGCGGACTCCGCGTTCTACGAGTTCGACGTGTTCGGCATCATGAGCCCCTCTCCGGGCGGAGTCGGGTTGATCGGTGCCGTCCTGATCGCCGCGTCTCGGCGGCATCGGTCGTTCCGGTGAGTACGCCTGAAGGGATCAACATCCAGTTCTCGTTGCGCCACATCCCACCCCCGTTTCATCCCATGGAGGGACACAGATGAAACACGTCGTTGCCGCCGCATTGCTCGGCCTTCCCCTCGCCTCCGCCTCCGCGTCCATCCTCTACACGAATCAGCAGCGGTCCATCACCGCCACCGCGAGCGCGGACTTCGGGTCGACGGTCGTCACTCAGAGCCTCTCAGCGCCGGACTTCGGGCCGTTCAACGAGGGGCTCGAGGTGCTCGCCATCTCCACGACCGGCCAGCACAGCGGGCTTGGCCGCGCTGACCAGGAATCGACGCTCGAACCGCTCCGCATCTTCGCGAGCGGGGGCTGGTCCGGCCTGCGCAGCGGCGGACCGGGCGGTTGGGGTGGCGGGACGTCATGGTTCAGCGTCACCTTCCTGCTCGAAGAACCGAGCGACTTCACGTTCCGCGTCGGGCTCGTTCCGGGCGGGCCGTTCATGTTCTCCGGCCCCGATGGTTTCCTCATCGATCAGGAGGGTTTCCACTCCGGCACACTGCATCCGGGGACCTACTCGCTCACCGCGCAAGCGTCCGGCGGGGCCAGCTTCCCGGCGAGCGGCGGCGGATTCTCACTGGAACTGCTTCTCGTCCCCGCCCCCGCTTCGGTCGGAGCGGTCGCCCCGCTCATCGCTCTGACTGCTGCGAGACGCCGTCGCGCGTGATGACCGAAGAAGCCACGCCGGAGCGACGAGAACATCAGGCGGCGCCGGAACACCCAGCGCCGCCGATCGCCCGTCCCGGTCACGCCCGGGACGAGTCGTCCTCTGAAGGTGTTCCGATCGCTCAGCGAGCGACCGCGCCGGTCATGGCGTCGAGCAGCGGGGTTTCGAGCCCCGCCTCGCGGGCCCGCTGCAGGCTCTGCAACGCTGCCTCGCGCTGCGCCGGGTCTCGCTGACCGAGGCCGTGCTGAAGGATCGCCACGCTCAGCCACGCGTCGGCGGTGCGGGCCTGCCCCGCGTGCAGGACCGCCGAGTCGAGCATGCGCTGGTAGACCGCCGTCCCGCCCACGCCCTCGGGGCTGGGCGGGCTGAGCGCCAGCGAACGGTCGAGGCGGTACGCGCTGGCGATCCAGCGCACGCCCTCGAGCGCGTTGCCGCGACCGAGTTCCACGAGGCCCAGGCCGCGCTGCGCACCGGCATCGCTCGAGTACGACGCGAGGTACCTCTGGTACAGCCGCGCCGCGTTGTCGAGATCGCCCAGCCGCAGGTACGTCGTGCCCAGGTCGCGGTCCTGAGCCGATGAAACCGGCGCGAGCACAACGGGCGGCGGCGGGGCCGACACCACCACCGGACGCTCCACCACCACCGGACGCTCCACCACCACAGGGCGATCCACGTACACCGGCTCCGAGCGCACCACCACCGGAGAGGTGTACACCGTCTCGCGGTACACCACCGGGGGAGGACACGGCGCGACATACACCGGACGCGGAGGCGGGCACGGCGCGATCACCACCGGCGGCGGGCAGTACGTCACCGGGGGGCAGTACGGGCGGTACGGCCGGTACAAAGGACGGCAGTCGTCGTACCGGCTCCCGCCGAAGTACGTCGAGCCGCTGCTGATGGAGAATGAGAACCCCGTGCCGCAGTCGCGCGACGAACGCCAGCCTCGATCATCGCAGCGGTCGTACCCGCCGCGTCGGTGGTCGCCACGATCGCGCCCGGCCAGCGCCGCGGCGGGCGTGCCGGCGAGCGTCAGACAGGCGAGCGCGAGAGCCCCAGGACGAGTCAGCGCCGAGATGGCGGCGAACATGGACGAGCCTCCAAGCGGCGGCACCGAGCGTGACGGGTCGCCGGAGAAGGATATCTAACAGACGTTTGAGCCGCCCGGTTGCACCCGCGAGCGGAATGCCCCGCGCCCGCGTCGACCGGAGACGAACCCCACGCCGCCGACCCCGGAACGGGTCACTCACCGCCCAGCATCCGGCATGACCACCGCCACCGATACCGACGTCGATCCCACCGCTCGGCCGCTTCCGTCCGTCGATCGCCGGCACCTCCACGACCGGACACCCGCCCAACAGTCCTTCAACCACCGATGCTCTGATCGGGGCAAAATGTATATCGGCGATATATATTTAAACCGGCCAAGCTGACAGAGGCACGCTACCTATCGTGTTTCGATTGCCTTCCCTTGCGGTCGTGCGTTCCTCGGCAGGTGCTGCGATTGGCGTTCGCGGCCGCAGTGACGCGCTGGCGCTGGCCCCCGGGCTCTTGCGTGGCGGCGGTCGTGTCTCGGCCTCCCCCCAATCGAGTGGAAGTTGGGGAGCCGCCACAGATGGGGGCCGATCCTTCCGATCCAACGTCCGTGAACGCGCGGGCCCTTTCCGAGACGATGGGCGGGCGGCGGAGCGCACCGGGCGCCGCGGGGATGGCGCGCCCGTGGTGCTTGGCGCTCCTCGTGCTGGCGCTCGGGCTCCTGGGGACGTGGCTGATGGTCCGTCAGACGTCTGAGCGCGTCGAGATGCTGACCAACGAGCGCTTCGCGCGGATCCACTCCCGGCTTGAGGACGAGGTTCGGCGGCGGCTGACGGTCTACGCCTACGGGCTGCGCGGCGCGCGGGGTGT
Organism: Planctomycetota bacterium; assembly: GCA_017303565.1. Taxonomy (GTDB): domain Bacteria; phylum Planctomycetota; class Phycisphaerae; order Phycisphaerales; family UBA1924; genus JAFLCM01. Next base: position 9,006 of record JAFLCM010000017.1, on the reverse strand, counting down.
CTTTGCGGCGAGCAAGTCCGTCGAGCGGGACGAGTTTCGCGCGTACGCGGCCGCGCGGAACCTCAGCCGTGAGTTCGCGGGTCAGACCGCGATCATGTTCGTGGAGCGGGTGCGGTGCGAGGACCTGGACGGGTTTCTCGGGGCGGCGCGCGAGGACGGATACCCGGAGTTCACGCTGAAGGCCGCGGACGGGGCCGACGAACTGCGGATCGTGAAGTTCGCCGAACCGATGAGTACGAACGAGGCGGCCCTCGGGTACGACCTTGGCATGGAGCCAGGTTGCCGTGCGGCGATGGATCGGGCGGCACGAATGAACGAACCTCAGACGTCGCCGATCGTACGGCTGGTCTCGGACCCTCACCTGCGCCCGGCGGTGCGGATGTTCCTGCCCGTGTACGCGAACGGAGCGGCGGCCTCGACGCAGGCGGAAAGGGAGCGAGCCTGCGTGGGCTGGGTCTGCGCGCCGGTGATCCTCTCCGAGTCGCTGAAGGGCACGGAGTCGGTCGGCGACGGGTTGCTCGACGTCGAGCTCTACGCGGGCGAACCGGGGACCGGGACACTGGCGTTCGACACGGATTCGGGGGGGTTCGACGGCGTCGCGGGCGGGGGACACGCCGTCAGGGGAGGAAGAAGCCGTGTCGCGTTCGCGGCGTTCTCGTTCGGCGGGCAGGAGTGGACACTGGCGATGACGGCGCTCCCCGCGTTCGAGGCGGCGACCCAGCGCGCTGACGTGACCTGGGCCGCGCTGGGCGGCGGGCTCGCCTCCGGGCTGGTCGCCCTGCTGGTGCTCGCGCTGACGGGTACCTCGGTACGAGCCCGGGCGTTGGCCGAGTCGATGACCGATGAGCTCCGCCGGACGAACCGGACCGCGCGCCGGCTCGCTCTGGTCGCGCAGCGCACGAGCAACGCTGTGGTCATCACGGGACCCGACCGCACGATCGAGTGGGTCAACGAGGGGTTCACGCGGGTGACCGGGTACACGCTGGAAGAGGTGAAAGGCCGATCGCCGGGGTCGTTCCTGCAGTGCGAGAAGACCGACCCCGCCGCGGTGGCGAGGATCCGCGAGGCGCTGCGGTCCGGTCGGGGCGTCCGCACCGAGATCCTCAACCGTTCGAAGGACGGGCGTGAGTATTGGCTCGACATCGACATCCAGCCGCTGCACGACGAGGCCGGCAATCTCGACGGCTTCATGGCCATCGAGTCCGACATCACGGACATCGTGACCACGCGGAACCGCCTCGCCTCGATGCTCTCGGCGATGGCGGAGGGGATCGTGGTGCAGGAGCCGGGCGGACGGATCGTCGAGGTGAACCCGGCGGCGGAGCGCATCCTCGGGCTGACGCGGGATCAACTGCTGGGACGCGTCTCCACCGACCCGCGCGGGCGTGCCATCCGAGAGGACGGTTCGGAGTTCCCCGGAGACCAGCACCCCGTCTCGATCGCGCTGCGCACGGGCGCCGCGGTCCGCGGCGTGGTCATGGGCGTGTGCACGCCCGGGGGCGAGCGGCGCTGGATCTCAGTCAGCGCCGAGCCGGTGCGCGCTCCCGACGGCTCCGTCACGTCCGCGGTGGCGAGTTTCGCCGACATCACGGCGCTCCGGACCGAGACCCAGCGGCTCGACCTGACCATTCGAGGCGCCGGGCTGGGCACCTGGGACTGGAACATCGAGACCGGCGCGGTGGCGTTCAACGAGGAATGGGCGCGCATGCTCGGCTTCCACCTGGAGGAGGTCGAGGCGCACGTCCGCTCGTGGGAGCGCCTGGTCCATCCCGAGGACATGCCCAGGGTGACGCAAGTTCTCGAGAGGCATCTGCGGGGCGAGACACCCGACTACCGCTGCGAGCACCGGCTGCTGCGGAAGGACGGCTCGTGGTGCTGGGTGCACGACGCGGGGCGCGTCATCGAGCGTGACTCCGGCGGCAGGCCGCTCCGCGCCGCGGGGATCCACCTTGACATCACCGCGTCGAAAGAACTCGAGGCCGACCTGGAGTGGGCGGTCCGGGAGGCGCAGGCCGCCACGCGGGCCAAGAGCGAGTTCCTCGCGAACATGAGCCACGAGATCCGCACGCCCATGACCGCGATCCTCGGCTACACCGACCTGCTCTTCGAGGGCGGCGACCTCTCCCGCGCCCCGCACGAGCGGCTCGAGTGCATCTCCACCATCAAGCGCAACGGCGAGCACCTCCTCACGATCATCAACGACATCCTCGACCTCGCCAAGATCGAGTCCGGAAAAATGACTGTCGAGTGCGTCGAGGCCAACCCGATGCAACTCGTCTCCGACGTGATCTCGCTCATGCAGGTCCGGGCGGCGGGGAAGAACGTCACGCTCGAGACCGTTTTCGAGACCTCGATCCCTCGCATGATCCGAACCGACCCGACCCGGCTGAAGCAGGTGCTGCTGAACCTCATCGGCAACGCGCTGAAGTTCACGGAACTGGGCAGCGTGCGGCTGACCGTCGGCTTCGAGCGCTCCGGCCCGCACGGCTCCCGGATGCGGTTTGAGGTCTCCGACACCGGCGTGGGCATGTCGCCCGAGCAGCTCTCGCGGCTGTTCGGCGCGTTCGAGCAGGCCGACACCAGCACCACGCGCCGCTTCGGCGGCAGCGGGCTGGGCCTGACCATCTCCAAGCGGCTCGCCGAGATGATGGGCGGCACCATCACGGTCGAGAGCGAACTCGGCAAGGGCAGCACGTTCACCGCCACCGTCTCCGCCGGAGAAATCGACGCAACGGTGATGATCGAGTCCCCGCGCCTGGAAGCCGTCGCGCGGACCCCTTCCGCGGGCAGGTCGGACGCCGAGAGGCCGCTGGCCGGGGTGCGGATCATGCTCGCGGAGGACGGCCCCGACAACCAGCGCCTGATCGCGCACCACCTCCGCAAGGCCGGCGCGCTGGTCCGCGTGTTCGAGAACGGGCTCAAGGCGCTGTGCGCCCTGACGCAGGACGCGTCCGAATCGGGCGAACTCGTGCCGAACCCGGAACTCGACCTGCTCCTGACCGACATGCAGATGCCCGAGATGGACGGCTACACGCTGGCGAGGACGCTGCGGGCCCGCGGGTTCCGTCTGCCGATCGTAGCGCTGACGGCGCACGCGATGAACGGCGACGACAGGAAGTGCCTCGACGCGGGCTGCGACGCGTACGCCACCAAGCCGATCGACCGCGACAAGCTGATCGAGGTGTGCCGCCGCGCCGTCGCCAATCAGGCGATCACGCCCGCGTAACTGGTCACGAACGCGACGCCCTGCTGGTCGCCGACGCCCGCGTAGTTGAGGCGGCGCACCGACGGCGCGTCGGTGAGTTTCAGGGTGGCGACGAGGTTGCCGATGCTGCACCAGCGCGTCGGGTTCTGCTGCCACGCCATGCTGGAGACCAAATCCTCGGCGCGGCCCTGCTCGACGAGCGCCAGCATCTCCTGGTCGTGCGTGAGGACCTTGGTGCGGAACGCGTCGGCCTCCGGCGTCTCGCCCATGATGGGCGTCTGGTCGCCGAAAGACTGCCCGACGTGCGAAAGGTCGGCGGAGGCGACGATCAGCGTCTTGCCGGGCATCTCCGCGATGGCGGCCTTGAGCGCCTCAATGAACGGGAGGATGCCCAGACCATTGCCGTCGTAGCTCTCGCCGTTGTTCACCGCGGGGTCGTGGACGAGCACGCCCAGCACCTTCGGGCCAGCGCCGGACTTGCTGTCGCCCAGAGTGTGCTGGATCCAGGGGATGTGAAGCTCGATCGAGTGCTCGCGCTCGTGGTCGTAGCGGTGGCGGAGCAGTATCTCGCTGTTCTCGGGGCCGAGCTTGCTCTTGACGCGCTCGAGCAGGTCCTTGTCGAGGGCCAGCGTGCCGAAGGGCGACTCATACCCTTTGTCGCACGCGGTGACGCCGGTGCCGGTGCCGAAGTGGTTGGTGCCGAGGATGACGACGCGGTCGGGGTTGTCGACGACGCGGAGCCGCCCGTAGACGTGGGCGTAGTTCATCCAGCCGCGCCAGTAGTCGAGGTGCGGGGCGATGACGGCGCGGGGCAGGGCGTCGAAGGACGGGTCCTCGGCCTTCTCGAGCGCCTGGCTGATCCACTGGTCCATCGCCTCGCGGAGTTTCCGGGGGGCGAGTTCGCGGCGCTGGTCCTCGGTGGAGTTCTCGCCCAGTTCCTGGGCCGCGAGCGCCTCGCCCGCCTGGGCGCTGGCGCCGGGCGGCAGCGATTCGCTGCTGTCGAAGTCCGCCCGCATCTTCGCCAGAACCCCGTCGAACACCGGGCCTTCCAGCAGGGCGGCGTCGTCGAGCTGGGCGATGAACTGCTCCAGCACGGCGCGCTCCAGCCCGCGACCGACGAGTTTCACGATCGCGTCGAGGTCGTTCTGCCCGTTCAGGTGCGGCAGGACCAGTTGGAACTGCGGGCTGGTGAGCACGATCTTGTCGGAGATCTGCCGTGCATCAGCGAGGCCCATCAGCACCTGCTCGTTGTGCTGGGTGGCGAACCCGCGGATCGCCCGCAGTTTCGGGCGCTGCTGGTGCGGGGCGCCGGAGAACGGGGGGATCGGCTGCTGCTGGGTCATGGACGAGAGGCTCCGCGGGGCGGGGGGGACACGGGTTGATGCGGACGGGTGACGCCGTCCCGGTGCCCGGGCCTTGTGGGACAACTGTGAACACCGGGGGGAATGGGGAGGGAGTCTAGGGGTCGGGCGTTCCAATCGGATTGGAATCGCGGGGAGGAACGCCCGAACGTTCGGCTTCTAGAAGGGGAAAAGTGCGGCGGCGGGTAGTCCCGGCCCGGCGCTTGGATTCGCCCCGGCAATCGGCTACACTCTCCCCCCCAATCGACTGACCCTGGCCCAACGCCGCCCGGCGCGGGGCCGTGAGAATCGGAAGGCAGACCCATGCTCGACAGCCTCAAAGCCGGCCAGAAGATCCGCTGCACCGTCACGCGTGATATCCGCGTTCCGCGTCACGCCGCGACCGTGGAGCGCCTGATGCGCCAGGACGACGACATCAAGCGTCGCCTGAAGAAGGCCCAGGTGTACCGCATGGCGAACCTCCTGGTGAAGTCCCGCGGCAACCGCCCGTGGGAGTGCCGGGTGAAGTCGGCGCGTCACGCCGTCGCCGGCAAGGGCGCCACCTGGACGATGCGGTTCATCCCGCAGGTCCTCAACGACTTCAAGAGCATCGAGCAGTACCTCAAGGTCGAGGCGGCGTAAGCCGATCGGACCTTTCAGGAACCGGGCCCTGTTGCCCGGGCCTCAAGACCGCGACTCACCGCCGGCGAAAGCCGGCACGAAGCGAGCACAACGAGACGAGGGCCGCCCCGAGATGGGCGGCTCTTTCGTTTTCGGCCCAGCGGGGCTTTCCCCGGACGTGTCCCGCGGGGCGGATCGGGCGGGTCGGCCCGACTCAAATTTGCGTTGGTGACGCGACCGGCGTCGGGTAGGCTCGTGCATCTTCTGGAGGTGCTCCGGCATGGACATGAAGTTCGTTGTTCGAGCGGCGGGCGGTGTGTTCGCGGGGTCGGCGCTGCTCGCGGCGTCCGCGACCGCACAGATTTTTGAGTCGGCGACGCTGGTCGAGAACTTCTCCGGGGGCAACGGCACGTACCGCGCCACGGAGATGTGCGTCGGCGACATCAACGCCGACGGTTACGACGATGTGCTCATCCGCCCCACGGACGCGAACCCGACGCCGGGGCCGCGGATCTGGTGGGGCGGGGCGGCGGGGATGACCGGGCCGACGCCGGTGAGCGGGCTGCCGCTGAGTCCCGGCGCGTTCCCGATGTGCGCCCCGATGAACGGGCGGTACTCGTCGACGGAGTTAACGCGGATGAACGGGGATGCGCACCTGGATCTGGTGTTCTCGGATGGGACCACGCTGAACGTGTGGGCCGGCGACGGCGCGGGGGGATTCGCACCTTCGCAGTCGCTCCCGGGCTTCGGCGGGCAACTGCTGGCCCTCGATCTCGATCACGACGGTGACACCGATGTGGTGAGCACCAGCAACGCGACGCTCTGGGTGTTGCGAAACGATTCCGGCACGCTCCAACTCGCCGCGACAAATCAAGCAGGACCCGCGGGCGTCGGGCGCGCGTTCGCGGGGAAGTTCTCCGATGGGCCCGGCCCCGACCTGCTGTTCCGCGACCGGGTGTTCGTGAACGACGGGCTGGGTTCGTTCACCTCGATATCGCGCCCAGAACTGGCGAGCACCATGCCCGGCGTGTTTGGAACGATCGACCTGAATGGCGACGGGCTTGACGACCTGCTCGTCAACGGTTCATTCGCGCCACTCCCCACGAACCCGATTTTGCTGTGGTGGGTGCAGCCGGGCGGGTCCTGCACCGTGCAGCCCATGTTGTTCACCGCGATCCTGAGCGGCGGGCAGTTCGTGGCTCAGCCTTCGCTGCCGACACCCTTTGCTGGTACGTTCGCGGCGGTCGCGATGCCGGCCCCGTTCGCGCCAAGCTCACATCTGGCGATCGTCCAGTTGGGCCCGGTTTCCACGACGACCACGGCGCCCTCGTTCTTTGCCCTCGCTTCCGCCGCGAACGGGTCGCTCGCATTCGACGGCGTGGCTTCCACCGGCGGCATGGGGATCGCTTGCGCGGCGGTGGGCAACTTCGTCGGAGACCAGTGTCCGGAGGTCCTGTCCTACAACCTCGGCGTCCGAGCGTTCTTCATCTCCGATCAGACCGCGGTCGGCGACTTCGGGACCGGAGTCACGCTGGTCGGGGTCCCGTGCGGGCCGTCCCCGTCGCCGGCGGATGCCCGGACCGCCGGCCGCACGATCCTGAACGCTCAGAGCGACTACATCTCCCGGATCGTCGGGGTTGACTTCGACGCCGACGGGCTTGCCGACCTGGCGGTGACGCGGGCCAGCGCCTCGTATCAGGGCGTGAACACCGGTGCGCCGGCGTCGCGCACGCTCTACTTCCGCAATCTCGGGGGCCGATTCGATTTCGAAAGGCCGGCGTTCTACTCGGGCACCGACCAGGTGTTCTCCGGCGTCGAGGTCCACGATGTCGACGGCGACGGCAGAGCCGAACTGTGCAGCGCGCTGACGAGCAGCGGCGTGACCAACGGCGTGTACCCGCTCCGCACGAGGCCGATCGCCGGAACGGCCGCCGCGGCGTTGCCGCAGTTCTGGGATCAGTCGCTCGCGCTCGGTCGCGACGCCGCGCCTCTTTTCGCCTGGCCCTCGAACACCTCCGCCTTCAACTACAGTTCGACCCAGGGGCCCACGTCCGCCTCCAGCCCCCGGGGAGGGCCCAGCGGGATGCGGATGTTCTTCGATGCCACCGGCGACGGCGTGCGCGACTTCGTGTGGTTCCAGAACTTCGGCGTCGTCACGAACACCACCAGCCCGTCGCGCATCACGGTGCAGTCGCCCGGCGGTGCTCAGGTTGAAACGACCACCGGTGTCCGGCTGTGCGCGGTCGCCCCCTTCGATTTCGACGCCGACGGCGACCTCGACCTCATCGGTGTCGAGCGCGCCTCGGTCCAAGCCATTCAAGGGTGCTCGTGCTTCTCGTGGACCTCCGCGGTGGCTCTGTGCTACTGCCCGCCGCAGCTGCCGCTTGTGGTGCTGCTGAACAACGGCGCCGGCGTCTTCTCGCCTGTTGCGACGACGATCCCGGTGCCGCGGTACAGCGACGATGTGTGGCCCGAGGTCCGCGTCGCCGATGTGACGGGCGACGGCGTGCGCGACGTGGTGATCCTCTCGTACGCCGCCGCCGAGGCCGCGGTGTATCCCGGCACACCCACGGGCATGTCGCCCACGCCCATCGTGTCGAGCGCCGGGGTCGGGTTCGGGTTTTCCGCGATCGCGGATATCGACCGCGACGGCGACGCGGACCTGGTCGCCTCGCTGGACTACAGCGTGACCACGAGCGGCACCATGTCGGTGCCCCGTCGTCTCGGCGTGTTCCTGAACGACGGCACCGGGCGGTTCGTCGTCGTCGAAGGCGCAGCCCCGCTGTCGTCGTTCGCGGAGTACTCCCCCGTTCTCGCCGATTTCGACCGCGACGGCGACGCCGACCTCGCGTACGCGCACTCCAACGGCGTCATCTCGATCTCGATGAACCTCACCCCGCCCGCGTGCGGCGCCGACTTCGACGCCGACGGCTCGGTCGGGACGCCCGACCTGGTCTTCTTCCTCGGGCGCTTCGGCGCCTCCCCCACTCCCGGCACGCCGGCGGCGCGGGCGGACTTCGACGCCAGCGGCGTGGTCGATACCGCCGACCTGGTGTTCTTCATCGGGCGGTTCGGGGAAGCCTGCCACTGAGGTCTCACCGCCGGGGACCGGCTGGGTACGCGAGCGGGTACTCCGACCGTCCCGGGCGGAGTCGAATCTGATTAGCGCAGCGTGTCGTCCGGCAGCATGCTGCTGCGGACCTTGACGGGGGCCTCCTCGTCGTCCTTGATGCTGGCGAGCATCTCGGCGCCGATGCGGGTGGCCATCTCATCGAACTTCAAGAGCGCCGGCCCGACCTCGACCACCAGCCCGGGGGTGATGGTCAGTTCGCGGATGCGCTGGCCGCGGACGAGGCAGCCGTGGGTGCTGTTCAGGTCGCGGATGACCCAGTGCCGGTCGTCGACGGGCTCGATCTGGGCGTGCTCGCGGCTGATGGCGGGCAGGGGGATCTGGATCTCGCACTCGGGGCTGCGCCCGATGCGGACGGGCTTCTCGCCGGAGAGTTCGACCCGGCTGATGACCTTGCCGTCCTTTGATGCGATGGTCAGTTCAAACATCGTGGGTCCTTGACCGGTCGGGCCGCTGTCTGGGGCCAGAGCGACCGCGCGTGGGCTTCGAGAATGCGATTCGCGTCCGAGGGGAGGCAGGAATGATGAGACCGGGGGTGGCTTGGAGCCAAGGGGTCGCATGCCTCGGGGGCGAGCGTCGAGAGCCGGTGGGCGTTCCGGGGTCCGGCGAGGGGTGGACGCCGGGTCGGAGTCAGGATGTCCGGACAAGTATACGAAGCGATCGCGAAAACGGTTGACCCCTCGGGCCGCGCTCAGGACCGTCCGGATAAC
>JAFLCM010000169.1 GCA_017303565.1 Planctomycetota bacterium | reverse complement strand
GCCAGCACCCCCGCCGCCGCAACAAACGCCGCCCCGCTCTCCAGCGACACCCCGATCATCCCCAGGTGCGCACCCTCGAGCACGCGGTCCAGCCCGTCGGCGTCCGACACGCACACCCCGTCCCGCGCCGCCAACGCCGCGCCCCCGGGGTCCGTCGGGTCCAGCCCCGCCCGCGCGCACGCGTCCAGCCGGATCACCAGCGAATCCACGCCCCCTTCAAGGTCCTCGCGCACGCACGCGTTGGCCCTCGCCCGATCGCACTCCGCCCGCTCCTGCCGCAGTTCCCAACCGCGCCACGCCGTCCCCGCCGCTCGCGCCCCCCGCGTCATCGGCATCAGCCCGCTCCACCCCGAACCGGGTACCCCCGCGCGGTGACCCTCGTCGTACAAAGGCTGCACCTCCAGCCCGTCGTACGTGCGGCTGACCAAGCGACGCTCGAACGAAGCCCCGCCCAGATCGTTCTCGGCGGCGCGCCGCCACGCGGCCCGATCCACCTTCGGAAACCGGTCCGCCGTCTTCACTTCTGGAGCAAACATGGCGTGCCTCGCGGGTTCGTCCCCGGAACCGCTCGAAGCAGACACAGCACTCTAGGCCCCCCACGACACGCGCTCCACCGTGGCGCGGGCGCCTGTCTCAACGCCGCTCAATCGAGACGTCTTCTCATCTGCGCCGCGGGACACGTCGCCGGGTATCGTGCGCCCATGCTCCCGCTCATCGCCCTACAACTCACGATCGCCGGTCTCATTTTCTCGGCGCTGATCATCGCCGTGGAACTCGGCTTCCGGCGCGGCGCCGCCCGCCGCGCTCAGGGCGAAAAGGACGACCACCTCTCCACCATCCAGGGCGCGCTGCTGGGACTGCTCGCGCTGCTGCTGGGCTTCTCCTTCGCCGGCGCTTCCTCGCGCTTCATCGAGCGCCAGGACATCCTTGTCCGCGAGGCCAACGCCGTCGCCTCCGCCTACGCCCGCGCCGACGCGCTGCCCGAGGCGCCCCGCGCCGAGGTCCGCGCCGTCCTCCGCGCCTACACCGAAGACCGCATGGCCCTCTTCCGCGACGTCTCCAACCGCAGCGAGCCAGAGATCATCTCCCGCCTCGACCGCCACCACGAGGCCGCGTGGCGCATCGCCGTCGCGGAGTCCCGCCAGGACCGCGCCCTCCTCGCCCTGCTCCTCCCCGCCCTCGACCAGATCAGCGACCTCCTGAACCTCCGCGAGGCCGCCTCGCGCCGACACCTCCCCTTCGCGGTCCTCGCCCTCCTGCTCGGCTCCGCCGCCGTCTCCATGTTCGCCGTCGGCCACGGCCAGGGCCTCTCCGGGCATCGCAGCCGCACCTCGGTCGTCGCGCTCGCCGTCCTTGTCGCCGCCTGCCTCTGGATCACCGTCGACCTCGACCACCCGCGCCTGGGCCTCATCCGCATCAGCCCCGCCCCGCTCGAAAGCCTGCTCGAATCAATGAACGCCGACCAGCCCGCCACACCCGCTCCGGTATCCTGAACGCCATGCAGTCCAAAGCCGCCACCGTCAAGGACTACCTCGCCTCGCTCCCCGCCGACCGCAGGCCCGCGATCGACACCCTACGCCGCGTCATCCTCGACAACCTCGACAAGGGCTACAAGGAGATCATGCAGTACGGCATGATCTGCTACTCCGTCCCCCACGACATCTACCCCCACGGCTACCACTGCGACCCCAAGCAGCCCCTCCCCTTTGTCGCCCTCGCCTCGCAGAAGAACTACATGTCGCTCTACCTCTTCTGCTCCTACGTCGCCGACCACGCCGGCGGCGACGAGGCCAACTGGTTCCGCACCGCCTGGGAAGCCACCGGACGCAAACTCGACATGGGCAAGTCCTGCGTCCGCTTCAAGAAGATCGAAGACGTCGCCCTCGACGTCGTGGGCCAGGCCATCAAGCGCATGCCCGTGAAGCGCCACATCGAGTTCTACGAGGCCGCGCTCGCCCAGTCGCGCAAGGCCCCCGCCGCTTCAAACAAACCCGCGTCGAAAAAGACCCCCGCCAAGAAGCCCGCCGCAAAGAAGGCGAGCGCCAGGAAAGTCGCCAAGAAGGCCAACAAGAAAGCCGCCCGGCGCTGACCACCCCCCCGCTCGCACACGCCGGAAACAATGACCCGTCCCGTGCGACCGGGAACTGTCGATCCGGGGGTTTTTCTCGGGCTTTCCCCAACATTTCGCGCCGCCGCCCTTGTTTCCGGTCGGACGTGGAGACATGCTTTCAGCGGCCCCGCGTTCCCCCCACTGTTCCCGGGGGCGAGCCCGCCATCCCCGCGCGCTCCGCCCGCGTCTCCGCTTTCACTTTTCACTCTTCACTTTCGCTCTCACCTTCCGGCCCACCCATGACCAAGCACCCCATCCTCACCGCCGTCCTCCTCGTCCTCGCCGCCTCCAGCACCAACGCCGCGATTCCCACCTACTCGGGCTTCCAGATGGTCGCCCGCACCAACTTCGCCTCCAACCCCGGCGGCGCGTTCAACGTCCCCGGCTCCTGGTTCTTCTCAGGCGAGGACATCCGCATCAACAACAACCGCGACGTCGCCTTCCGCCTCTCCGTCACCTCGGGCACCTTCCAGTCCGTCTGGGCCGGCAAGGTCGTCGCCGGGGGCGGACCCACCGGCGTCGGCGGCGTCGTCTACTCCTCCAACCCCGCCGACGACTGCTTCATCTCCCGAGTCTCCATCAACAACCTCGGTCGCATCGTCTGGGAGCAGAACTTCTCCTCCGGCGTCCCCGGCCTCTACTTCCACGACATCGGCCCCGCCACCTCCGGCCTCCTCACCACCCGCCCATTCGGCACCTCCTCCTGGTCCACCCCCAACGTCAACGACAGCAACGAGGTCGGCTTCCGCTCGAACTTCGGCACGGGCCGCCAGGCCTTCACCTCCTGGTCACCCGCCTCCCCCAACACCACCATCGACCACGCCGTCGAGGCCGGCCTCGACCCCCTCAGCCCCTACGCCTTCCTCTTCACCCCCACCTTCAACAACCAGCGCCAGATCGCCGGCTTCGTCCGCCGCGGACCCGCCGGCGCCACCGGCTCCAGCCAACCCGACGAGATCCGCGTCTTCAACCCGAGCGGCACCAGCATCCTCATCGCCCAGGACCGCGACGCCAACCCCGCCTCACCCTACGCCTCCTTCGACAACTCCGTCTCCCTCAGCAATAGCGGCAACGTCGCCTTCATGGCCACCCTCGTCGCCGGCGGCCGCGGCGTCTTCCTCTACAACGGCTCCACCATCCTCACCATCGCCACCACCACCGCACCCGGCACCCAGATCTCCAACCTCGAGTTCTTCGCACCCTCCGTCAACGACAACGGCCTCGTCGCCTTCCGCGCCTTCGACACCGCCGGTCGCCGGGCCATCTGGGTCGGCGACGGCACCACCCTCACCAAACTCGTCGTCGCCCAGCAGATCCTCCCCTCCGACCTCGGCGACGCGAGAGTGGACCAGAACGTCACGAGCAGCCCCGTCTTCGGCGGCGCACCCTCCATCAACGCCCAGGGCGACGTCGCCTTCAACGCCGCACTCACGCCCCCCACCGACAACCAGATCGAGTGGGGCACCGGCGTCTACGTCGCCCTCGTCACACCCCCTCCTCAATGCCCGGGCGACCTCAACAACGACCAGCAGCGCAACACCGCCGACCTCGCACTCTTCCTCGGCGCCTTCGGAACCAGCGTCCCCCCCGGCACCAGCGGCGACCTCGACAACAACGGCCTCGTCAACACCGCCGACCTCGCCCTCTTCCTCGGCCTCTTCGGCATCCCCTGCCCCTGACCTTCCACGGGTGGCATGCTCACGTCACCGTGAGCGTGCTCCTCATCCACCCCAGACCCGCCGCGCCCACACGACGAGGCCGACCCCTGCCGCCGCGCGTCACCGTCATCACCACCGTCCACAACCGCGAGCGCTACGTCGAGGCCGCGGTCCGCAGCGTGCGCACGCAGACGTTCCGCGACTTCGAGCACGTCATCGTCGATGACGCCTCCACCGACGCCTCGCTCTCGATCCTGCGCCGCCTCGCCGCCGAAGACCAGCGCATCCGCCTGATTGAAAGCCGGCGCCTCGGCGTCGTCGGCGCGCTCGCCCTCGCGCACAAACACGCCAGCGCCCGGCTCATCGGCTGGGTCGACAGCGACGACTTGCTCGTTCAAACAGCCCTCGAAGAAACCGTGGGCGCCCTCGACGCGAACCCCGACGCCGGCCTCGTCTTCACGGACCACATCACCATCGACGAGGCCGGACGCCCGCTTCCCGACCCGCCGCGCCCTGCGCTCGCCTTCCACGCCCACCAGCTCATCACCGATTTCTTCGCGTTCCACTTCCGCCTGTTCCGGCGCTCAGTGTTCGACGCCGCCGGCGGCATCGACGAGTCGCTCACCGCCGCCCCGGACTACGACTTCTGCCTCCGCGCCTCGGAGCACTGCCGTTTCCTGCACCTTCCCGTCCCGCTGTACTGCTACCGCCGCCACGGCTCGGCCATATCGACGACGCGCCGGGCCGAACAGACCTCCAACAGCCTGCTCGCCGCGGAACGCGCCCTCGCCCGGCGCGGCCTCGCCGACCGCCTGCGGATCGCGGTCGACCACAACGGACGCTTTTCTCTCGTGTCTCGCACCAACCCGCAAGGTCCTTCTTGAATCGCGACATCCGCCGGGGATACTCGGGCATTCCCCCATCCGGGTGACACTGAGGAGAGACTTGATGATTCGTTCGATCCAGGCCGCGGCGGTTCTCTCGCTCGTGTGCGGCAGCTCCGCTTCCGTCTCCGCACAAGCCACCCGCTTCCAACTGCTCCCCGAGGGCGGCAGCGCATTCGCCATCGCGCGCGGCATTTCCTCCAACGGCTCCGTGCTCGCGGGCGACTTCCACGCCACCCAGTTCAGCAGCGCCGTCGCCGGACGCTGGGTCTACCCCGGCCCTGTCCCCTCACTGCTCGGCAACTTCCAGGGCCAGCCCACCTCCGTCGATCACCTGTCGCGCGACGGCGCGACCGTCTACGGCAGCAACGGCTTCACCGCCTTCCGCTGGACCCCGCCCGCCGCGCCCGTCCCCGACCCCGACGGACGCACCGTCGACGTCACACCCGACGGCGCGGTGCGCATCGTGTCGGGGCGTCGCCAGGTCGGTTCCGCCACGCCGCAGGACCTCGGCGCGCCCGCCGGCTTTGAGACCGCCAGCCTCGTCGCCATCAGCGCCGACGGCTCCGCCGTCATCGGCACCGCCACCCGCATCCAGCCCGGTCGCGGCTACGGCGGCGGCGATATCGAAGTCCGCGAGGCCGCCCTGTGGCGCAGCTCCACAGGCTGGACAACTCTCGGAACGCTCCCGGGTGATTTCCACTCCTCAGGCCTCCGCATCTCCGACGACGCCACCGTTATCGCGGGCCAATCAGAGCCGGAGTTCGGCCCCACCCGCGCCTGGCGGCTCGTCGCCCAGAACATGACCGACCTCGGCACGCTCCCCGGCTTCGAGGGCGCGAGCGTGACCGTCTCCGACATGTCGGCGGACGGCGCGGTCATCGTCGGATCCGTCGACGGCTCGGTGCCGTTCCTCTGGACGCCGACACTGGGGATGGTCAGCCTCGAGAGCCACCTCCGATCCACCGGGCAGGACCTCGACGAGTGGTCGCTGCTCAGCGTCACCGCGGTCTCCGCCGACGGATCGCAGGTGATCGGCGCGGGCGTCATCGAGGGCAACCTCCGCCAGTTCCAGGCGCCGCTGTTCGCGACCTGCACACCTCCCGCCGCACCCCGGGCCGAGGCCGCCGCCGTCATCGCCCAGGTGGGCCTGCCCGCCCCCGGCGTCCCCGGCGCGCACAGCATCGAACTCCTCGGCACGCCTGCCC
>JAFLCM010000168.1 GCA_017303565.1 Planctomycetota bacterium | reverse complement strand
GAGCCGTTCCGCACGCGGGTCCTCTCGGTGGCGCAGTCCTTGCGCGAATCGATGGAAAATCTCGCGGCCCTGAACGAGACGACCAAGCGAGCCGCCGAGACGCTGGCGACGCACATGGAGGGCCTGCTCCGCCATGTGGCCGCGAAGATGAACCACGCGCAGACCTACGGGCCGCGGGGGGTGGTGAGCAGCGGGCCTCGGGTGGTCTCGGCGTGGGACGCGACCGGCTGATCCGCCCGCGACTGGCGCGGGATTTGCTCGACGGTGGGCACCATGGGCCTGACCGCCAGTCTCTACATCGGGCAATCGGCGCTGGCCGCGAGCCAGCTCGCGCTGCAGGTCACCGGCAACAACCTGGCGAACGCCGCCACTCCGGGCTACCACCGCCAGCGGGTGGACCAGGTCGCGGTTCTGGGGCAGCAGGCGGGGGCGCGCCAGTTCGTCGGACGGGGCGTGGGGATCCAGGAGATCCGGCGCCTGATCGACCCGGCCCTGCAGGCGCGGCTGCGCGACAGCGTCTCCGCGGAGTCCGCATCCCTGGTCGACCAGTCGGTCCTGTCGCAGATCGAGACCATCACCAGCGCCACCGGCGACGGTCAGAACGACCTGTCCGGGCTGCTGACGCGGATGTTCAACTCGTTCAGCGAGATCGCCAACAACCCGGCCCAGCCGACCGCCCGAGCCGCGGTGATCGAGCAGGGGGCCGCCCTGGCCCGGCACCTGACCGACGTCCGGCGTCAACTGATCGGCCAGCGCGACCAGGTGGACAGCCAGCTCGCCGACAACGTGTCCCAGGCCAACAGCCTGCTCGAACAGATCGCCTCGCTCAACGCCGCCATCATCAACAGCGAGGGCGGGCAGGGGGGGCTCAACGGCAACGGGAACCTCCGCGACCAGCGCGACCGCCTGCTCTCCGACCTGGGCGAACTCATGGAGATCACCGTCTGCGACAAGGGCAACGGCGTGGTCGACGTGCTCGCGGGTTCCACCCCCATCGTGCTCGGCACCACCGCGCGCCCCCTGTCGTTCCGCCTCCAGACCGAGGACGGCGAACTGAAGGCCGACGTGCTCGCCGCCAACACCTCCGAGGAGATCACGATCAACTCGGGCAAGATCGGGGCGCTGCTCGCCAACCGCGAGGGGCCGGTGCAGTCGACCATCCGCGACATCGATTCGCTGGCGTCGAGCCTGATCTTCGAGGTGAACAAGATCCACGCGCTGGGGCGCCCGGCCTCGCGCCTCACGGACATCACCGGCGGCCTGCAGGTCGCAATCCCCGATCAGACCCGGGCCCTGAACGACCCGGCCAACTCGACCTTCGCCAAACTGCCCTTCAAGGCCGTCAACGGCTCGTTCACCATGAAGATCACCGACGCCGCGGGCAACTCCAGCGTCACCAAGATCGATATCGACCTTGACGGGATCACCAACACCGGCGCTCCCGGCACGGCGAACGACAGCACGCTGGCGTCCATCGTCGCGGCGATCGACGGGGCCGCGAACGTCAGCGCGACGATCACCAGCGCGGGCCAGATCCGAATCACCACCGCCGCGGGCTACGACGTGTCCTTCGCCGACGACACCTCGGGCGCGCTCGCGGTGCTGGGCGTCAACTCGTTCTTCACGGGCAAGGACGCGACGGACATCGGGGTGCGGGCCGACCTGAGGGCCAACCCCACGCGCCTGACCATCGGCTCCGACGACGGGAAGAACGAGGCCGCGCTGGCCATCGCCGGGCTCCGCACCGCGAAACTCTCGACCCTGGCGGGCCAGTCGCTCAACGACCTGTGGTCGGGGGCGGTCGGGCGCAACGCGGTCTCGCTCCAGACGGCCAACGCCCGGGCGGACTCGCTCTCGACCGTCCGCCAGAGCCTCGAGGCCCAGGAGGCGGCCCTCAGCGGCGTCAGCACCGACGAGGAGTCCATCAACCTCATCACCTACCAGCAGCAGTACCAGGGCGCCGCCCGGTTCATCAGCGTCGTCAACGACATGACGCAGATCCTGCTGCAGCTGGTGTGATCGCGCCGGGGCGAGCGCGGGTGGGGGCGAGGGGGGGTCAACCCGGGTGCGCGAACCCCAGGTGCAGTTCGGCGTGGCGAAGGTGCAGCCGCGTCCACTCGTCGTGGGTCAACGGGCCGAACAACGGGCTGGGGTGCCGCGGGGGCGTGGTTTCCAGGCGGTCGAGTTCTTGCAGCAGCCGCGCGAGGCCCGCTTCGGTCGAGAGCGGTTCGGTGCCCATGGTGCCCGCCGCCATGCCGGGGATTCGGATTCCAGCCGACATCCGCCCGTTGAGCGTGGCGTTCTTGCGGAAGCGCATGATCCACCTGATCGGGGCCGCCGTCTTGAACGGGAACCCGTCGAAACAGAACCCGATCCAAGTAGCCAGATGCCCAAACACCTGCCCGAGCGACCAGTTCCCGCTCATGCGCAGGGTCCCCGCCCGTTCGGCCTCGGCGAGGGCCAGTGCCTCGCGTCGGAGGTCCGCGACGGCGCCCAGCCGCAGTTCGCGTCGTTCCGCGGCTTTGGTGCTGCGTTCAATCATGGATGGGCTCCTTCAGGCCTTGCGGTTGCGGTACAGCGACGGATCGACCGCCGCGATCATGCGATTCAGTGGCAGCCCGCCACCCAGGAACCCGTCCAGCCGCGGGGCGACGCCCGCGGGGTCGGCCATCAGGTCGTTGTAACTGACCTCCAGCACGCGGAAGCAGGGTTGACGGGCGGTGTGCGCAAGAACCTGGTCGATCTGCTGACGATAGAGGGCGATCAAACGCTCGGGGGTCAGGGCCGCCCCGGATTTCCCGCTGCGCTCCAGCATGGTGGCCTGGGAGCGGACCACCTCCTCAAGATGGCGGCGCATGAACACGACTCGGTAGCCGCCGATCCCGGACGGCAGCGCGGTGGGCAGGTCGAGAAGCAGCAGGTGCACCATCTTCACCTGTTTGCCCACGGCGTCGGGCAGCCAGGCCTTGTCGGTGCGGATCTGCTTGACGCGCTCGAACTCGTAGTAGCCCCTGGGGTTGTCGGCGTCGGCTTTGCGCTCGCCGTCGGTTACGGCCTCGATCCCGCCTGCCTCGAGCATCTGCATCATGAGGCTGGTGCCGGAGCGTGGCAGGCCCGAGACGATGGTGATGAAGTCTCGCGTGGGGGTGGTGGCGGGGCCGGTCATGCTGAAGTATTGGCACGCCGCTTGCTCGGCAAACGGGCATGGGCGCAATCCCTTCGAATCTCGGGCGGGTGCCGACGTTGCTGGCGTCTCAGGTCACGCTGCGCCAGGTGAGCGGCACGAACGCGGACCTGTTGCGGCTGCAGGGGCAGATCTCGACCCTCAAGCGGGTGAACAAGGCCAGCGACGACCCGGTCGCGGCCACGCTGATCGACCGGATCAACCGCGACATCAACGAGTCGGAGCAGCGGGAGCGCAACCTCACGCACGCTTCGAGCACGCTCTCGTCGATCGATCAGATCCTGGGGCAACTGTCGGACTCGGTGCGTGACGCCAAGCAGGTGGC
Source organism: Planctomycetota bacterium (assembly GCA_017303565.1). Lineage (GTDB taxonomy): Bacteria > Planctomycetota > Phycisphaerae > Phycisphaerales > UBA1924 > JAFLCM01. Next base: position 2,354 of record JAFLCM010000168.1, on the reverse strand, counting down.
GTCGTCGCAGGTGGGGGTGGGGTCGGACGCGGCGACCCGTCGCCAGCAGGCCGGCATCATCAACTCCACCATCAACGAGCTCTTCGCGGCGATGAACCGCGATTTCGCCGGCATCCGCCTCTTCTCCGGGTCGGCGTCGGCGACCAACCCCATCGAATCGTTCCGCGGCGGGTTCCGCTACGTCGGCGAGGGCGACGGGCTCCGAACCGACCTCGGGTCCGCGATCGATTTCCCGATCACGCTCACCGCCGATCAGGCCGTGGGCTCGCTGTCTTCTCGCGTCAAGGGCTCGCTGGACTTCAACCCGCGCCTGACGCCCGCAACGAAACTCAGTGACCTCCGCGGCAACAGCGAGGGGCAGAGCCTCTCGAGCGTCACCATCACCATCAACCCGGGCGGCGGGCCGATCACCACCACCGCGGACCTGACCGGCGCGGAGACGATCGGGGACGTCGCGGACATCATCGAATCCGCCATCCGCCAGGCCGACGCGGGGGCTCTGACCGGCGCGTACCCGGCGGGCGTGGACGTCCTGAACACCGGGCTGGGGTTCAACGTCGCGGCGGGGTACTCGGTCACGTTCAGCGACGGCCCTGCGGGCAACAGCGCCCAGGCGCTCTCTCTCGCGGGTTTCACGTTCGACGCTTCCAACCCGTTCAACACCGCCGTCGGGGCCGACCTGAATCCCAAGGTGACGGACTCGACGACGCTGGGCGACCTGTTCGCGGGGACGGGCGCGACCTACGGGGGCGTGGTCTTCACCGCTGGCGGGCGTTCCGGGACGGTCACCACCACTTCCACGATGACGGTGGGCGAGTTCAAGGAGGCGGTGCGCCGCCTGAACCTGGGCGTCCGCGTGCAGATCTCCGAGTCGCGCGACACCATCGACGTCCTGAACGAGGTGGCGGGCCAGCGGCTGAGCGTCTCGGAATCGACGCCCGGGGCGGCGACGAGCCTGGGCATCCGCTCCCTGATGACCACCACGCCCATTTCGGTGTTCAACGACGGCAAGGGCGTGGAGATCGCCGACGGCGCGGTGAACCCGCTGACCGGGCTGGCGGACCCCGCCAAGAACGTGGATTTCCGCGTCACGGTTTCCAGCGGCGTGACGTTCGACGTGGACCTGGTGCCCGCGGACATGGCCAGCGTGCAGACGGTCCTGAACAAGATCAACGCGGCGGCGGCGGGGGCCGGCCTGACGGTCGGCACCGGGGCCAACGAGTTCATCGCCACGCTGAGCACGACCGGGAACGGGATCGTGCTGCAGGACACGCTGGGCGGGGGCACGACGCCGGGGGTGGCGAGCCTGAACGGACGTGCCGCCGAGGACCTGGGCCTGCTCGACGGGGTGCGGATGGGGGGCAACCCGGCAAGTCTTGCCGGTTCGGACCGCACGAGCGTGCGCGTCGACAGCCTTTTCAGCACGCTGATCGAACTGAGAGACGCGCTGAACGCCAACGACACGCGTGGCATCACTCTTGCTGGTGAGCGGCTGGAAGCCGACCTGGACCGCCTGTCGACGGCGCGGGCCACGGTGGGCGGACGGGCCCAGCGGATCGAAGACACGCTCGACAAGCTCAACGACACCGACACCCTCAACAAGAGCGTCAAGAGCCAACTCGAGGACCTCGACCTGATCGAGGCCTCCGGCAGATTCGCCCTCCTGCAGACGCAGTTGCAGGCGGGGTACTCGGTGGCGGGGCAGACCCGCCAGCTCAGCCTGCTCAACTTCCTGTCGTAAGGCGGGAGTCTGGGATTGCGGATGTGTTCCCCGGGCCCACACCGGCCGTGGCCCCGGGCGTTCGAGACAGGATGTCACCCGCCAGGGAGGCGGGGGTTCAACGAGTGGACACACATGGCCGCGGCGAAATGGAGCACTCCCATGGAAGTGCAGACCGTGCGGTTCGGGACCATCGAGATCTCCCCCGATCGCGTCATCAACTTCCCCCGCGGCCTCCTGGGCTTCCAGCAGCACAAGCGTTACGCGCTGCTGCAGCCCAACGACGACGCCTGCTTCTTCTGGCTCCAGTGCCTGGAAGACCCGGCGCTGGCGTTCGTGGTCACGGACCCGAACATCTTCATCAAGGAATACTCGGTGCCCATCCGCGGCGAGCAGATGGAGGACCTGGGCCTTGAGCGCCTCGAGGACGCGCAGGTGTTCGTGATCGTGAACAAGGTGGGCGGGTTGCTGACCGCCAACCTGCAGGGCCCCCTGGTGGTGAACACGGCAACTCGAAGCCGAGTCCCTCGACATGGCCGCGCGCCGCCTTGACGCTGCCGGCGTAATCGGCCACCGCCACCTGGTCGTCCTCCAGCGGATCGACCGCGGCATTCTCCAGCGTTTCATCGGCCCC
>JAFLCM010000167.1 GCA_017303565.1 Planctomycetota bacterium | reverse complement strand
GGGCGCGCCCCTCGAACTCGAGTTTGTTGGGGTCGGCGGGGTTGGCGGCGGCCCGGTCGCAGCGGTCGAGGCCGCCCAGCAGGTGCAGCAGCGTGCTCTTGCCCGAGCCTGACGCGCCGAGGACGGCGACGCACTCCCCGGGGGCGACGCTCATCGACGCGCCGCGCAACACCGGCACGCTGACGCGCCCGAGGCGGTAGGTCTTGTGCACCGCGCGGGCCGCGAGGATGGGGGATGTGGCGGCGTCGGTGGTCATTCGAAGCGAAGGGCCTTGACGGGGTCCATGGTGGCGGCGCGGAGGGCCGGCACGATCGCGCCGACGGCGCACGAGAGCACGCCGCCGGCGAACACGATGGCGGCGTGGGCGGGGTCGACGCGGCTGGGGACCTCGGTGAAGTAGTAGACGGCGGGGTCCCAGATGACGATGCCCAGGGCGCGCCCGAGCCACTCGTGGATGGGGTTGATATTCAGGACGATCAGGTACGCGAGGGCCGCGCCCAGCACGCTGCCGACGAGTCCGATGGCCAGCCCGTAGCGGATCCAGAGCCAGGCGACGCCGGCGCGGCTGACGCCGATGGCGCGGAGCACGCCGATGTCCTTGGTCTTCTCGCTCACCATCGCCCAGAAGATGGCGATAACGAGGAAGACCGCGGTGAGGCTGATGAACGAGAACAGCACGAGGACGAGGCCGGTCTCCTTCTTGACGGCGCTGATGAACGTCTCGAGGCCGGGCTTCTTCTCCCAGGTGAAGATGAGGATGCGGTCGGGGTCGGGCATCGCCTTCTCGCGCTCGGGCGTGGAGGTGGCGAAGCGCCGGTAGACGTCGCGCACGCGGGCCTCGAGGGCGTTGGCGTCGACGCCGGCGCGGGCCTTGAGCAGGATGTTGGTGACGCGGGCGGGTTCGACGCCGACGACCTTGGGCGGGGCGAGGCGTTCGCGTCCGTCGGGTCCGATCTCGACGGCGCCGAAGCGGGAGGCCTGCTCGATCTTCTGGCCGGCGTCGAGTTTGAGCATTTGCTGCAGGACGCCGATGGGGGCGAGCACCCAGTTGGCGTCGGCCTCGTACAGCCCGGTGCGGAACTCGTTGGCGACGGGGAGGCGCCGGTCCTGCGTCGAGATGGCGACGCCCTTCTGCGAGAGGGGGAGGACGCTGAGCGTGACTTCCTTTTCCGGCATGAACATGCCGGGGTAGGCGGTGACGTAGCCCTCGCTGGTTCGGCGGTTATAGCGGGCGACCTCGATGCCGGGGACGAGGGCGGGGCGGTCGAGGCCGGTGCGGGGGTCGCGCTCGGTCATGGTCTCGCCGGCGCGCTCGAAGCCCTCGGCGATGGTCAGGCGCGGGTCGAGGCCTTCCACGTCGTGCTTGAGCGGGGTGTCGAGGTGCTTCCACCACAGGCGCTCGTGGTAGCCGGTGACCTTGTTGTAGCCGGCGGGATCGACGCCGAAGACCTGCACCGTGCGGACCTCGCCCGTGGGCAGGCCCAGCAGGCCGATGGCCTCGATGGTGGGTGTGGCGGCCGCGACGGCGTCGTCCTTCTCGAGTTCGCTGATCAGGTCCTCGTAGTAGGGCATGCCCACGACCGGCCAGGCGATGGCCACGTCGCCGATGAAGGTCTTGCCCGAGGCGAGCAGCATCTGCAGGAACCCGCCCATCACGCTCCAGACCACCAGCACCATCGCGGTGCACAGCATGACCCCGAGCGATGCCAGCAGCGGCATCACCTTGCTGAAGAGGTAGCGGCGGGTCAGCAGGGCGTGGAACACGGGGTGGATGGTACGGCGTCGGGCGGGGCGTCCCGGGAGCCCGGAGATATCGGCGATTCGAGCCGCGCCGGGCGATTCCTCGGACGCCGCCGCGCCGTCAATAATGAAGGGCGTGATCTCCGCCGCGCCCAGCACCCGCAACCCCCACCCTTCCATCGGGAAGCCGCTGCGGATCGGCGCGGTCACGCTGGAGACGAACCTGCTCCTCGCGCCGATCGCGAACTACTGCGACCTGGCGTTCCGGATCGTCTGCCGGGAGCAGGGCGGCGTCGGGCTGGCGTGCACCGACCTGCTCAGCCCGCACGGGCTGCTGCGGGGGACGGCCCAGTCGCTCGACCTCGCCCGCACCAACGACCTCGACAAGCCGGTGGGGATGCAGCTCTACGGTGCCGAGACGGAAATCATGTGCGACGGCGCCCGCTGGGCGGTCGATCACGGCGCGACGGTCGTGGACATCAACATGGGCTGCCCCGTCGACAAGGTGACGAAGAAGAACGGCGGCTCGATGCTCCTGTGCCGCCCCGACAGCACCGTGGCGATGGCGGAGGCGATCGTGCGGACGGTGGAGAGGGCCACGGGCGGACGTGTCCCGGTGACGGCGAAGATGCGGCTGGGGTGGGACTCGTGCCGGATCGTCGCCCCCGCCCTGGCGCGGGACCTGGAGAAGGTCGGCATCGCCGCGGTCACCGTCCACGGGCGCACCACCGAGCAGAAGTTCACGGGTACTGCGGATTGGTCGGGCATCGCCCGTGTGGTCGAGTCGGTGGAGAAGATCCCGGTCATCGGCAACGGGGACGTCACCACGCCCGAGCGCGTGGTGGCGATCATGGAGCAGACGGGCTGCGCCGGGGTGATGATCGGGCGCGGGGCGTTAAGCGCCCCGTGGATTTTCCGGCAGGGGTGGGGGGCGCAGCTGTGCAAAGCTCAATGCAGCAAAGCTCAGAGCTCAGATTCGGACGGATCGAGCGCCGCTGATCTGGAGTTTGACGTTTCGGAGCCTTCCGAGGCCTCGAAGATCGCCGTTCTGCGCCGCTACCTCGACCTGATGGTCGAGTACCGCGGCGAGCATTACGCGATGAATCACATCCGGCGCCGGGTGACGTGGTTCGCCAAGCGGCTGCCGCCGTGCAAGCCCTTCAAGGAGAAAGTCCGCGAAGCGCCCGACGCTCGGACCGTGCACGAGGCGTGCGACGAGTACCTCGCGGGCGGGCTGCGGTCGAAGGGGTGGGAGTCGGAGGCCGCGGTGAACGGGGACCCGGGCGGTGTTGCCTGGGTGTGAGCGGGGGCCTCGGTATCATCCCGACCCCATGCGGATCGAGGTGCACAAGTTCGGCGGGACCAGCGTGCTCGGCGCGGAGCGGATGCGCGTCGCCGCGGACCTCTTGATCGAGGCGTCGAAAGGGGCCCGGGTGGTCGGCGTTGCCAGCGCCATGAGCGGGGTGACGAACCTGCTCGTGGACGCGGTGTCGGCGGCGCGGGCGGGCGAGCGGGCCAAGGTCGCTGCGGCGCTGGAGAAGATCCGGTCCATGCACGCACAGGCCCTCGACGCCGTGGAGGGACCGTCGGGCCCGGTGCGCGACGAGGTGACGCGGATCATCGGGGACCTGGAGAACGTGCTCCGCGGGGCCGAACTGGTCGGGGAGGTGACGCCCCGCACCCGCGACCGGGTGGTGGCGACGGGGGAGAAACTCAGCGTGCGGGTTCTGGCGCTGATCCTGCGGCAGAAAGGCGTGAAAGCGACCGCGCTCGACGCCGACACCTTCATCGACACCGACGCGAACTACTCCGACGCGAACCCCCTGGCGTTTGTGACCGATCGGGCGATCGACTCGGCGCTTCGACCGATGCTGGAGCGGGGTGAGATGCCGGTGGTGACGGGGTTCATGGGCCGCGCCCCCGACGGATCGACCACGACGTTCAGCCGCGGCGGGAGCGACTTCACCGCCACGCTGCTGGGCGGGGCGCTGAACGCCGACGAGGTGACCATCTGGACCGACGTGGACGGGGTGTACACCACCGACCCGCGCATCGTGCCGGGCGCGTCGCTCATCCCGCAACTGAACTACCGCGAGGCGGCGGAGATGTCGTTCTACGGCGCGAAGGTGCTCCACCAGCGGACGATGATCCCGGTGGCGTCGAAGCGCATCGCCGTGAAGGTCCGGAACACGCTGAACCCGTCGGCCCCGGGCAGCGTGGTAGACGGGCGATCCAGCCCCGGCCCGCACCCGGTGAAGGCGGTGACGGCGGTGCGGGACCAGGCGCTGATCTCGCTCGAGGGCAAGGGGATGTCGGGGGTTCCCGGCGTGTCGGCGCGGCTGTTCGCGTGCCTGGCGGCGCGGGGCATCAGCGTGACGATGATCTCGCAGTCCTCAAGCGAGAGCAGCGTGTGCCTGGCGGTGCCGGGGGCCGATGCGCTCAACGCCGAGGCGGCTTTGAAGCGAGAGTTCCGCGCCGACATCGCCAGGGGCGACATCGAGGATGTGGGCGTGCGCTCGAAGGTGGCGCTGGTGGCCGCGGTGGGCCTGGGCATGGCCCACACGCCGGGCGTCTCGGGAAACGTGTTCACCGCGCTGGGCGAGTGCGGCGTGAACGTCCTCGCCATCGCGCAGGGTTCGAGCGAACTGAACATCACCCTCGCCGTTGACGAGGCCGAGGCTCCGGACGCCGTGGCGGCGATCCACGAGCGGTTCGCCCTCGACCAGCCCTCGGCGGGGACCGGTCCGCGCGTGACCGACCTGCTCGTCATGGGCTGCGGGCAGGTGGGGCGGGCGTTCATCGAACTGGTCCGTCAGCGGGCCGAACGAGCCGGAACGACCGAGCGGCTGCGGATCGTCGGCATCGCCGATCGCGGCGCGTACCTGCTGAAAGCGGGCGGGCTGAGCGCGGGCCAGATCGACGCGGCTCTGAAGGCCAAGGCCGGCGGGGGATCGCTCGCGGGCGTCGAGGGCGCGGTCAAGGCGGCCTCGGGGCCGGAGGCGATGGTGGCGGCGGCCGAGAGCGTGAGGCTGCGCTCGCCCGTGCTCGTGGACGTGTCGGACTCCGACGGCGCGGGACGGCTGATCGCGTCGGCGCTCCGCGCGGGGATGGACGCCGTCACGGCGAACAAGCGCCCGATCGCGGACTCGTGGGAGGACTTCTGCGCTATCCGCGCCGCTTCGGCATCGAGCGGGCGCACCCTCCGGGCCGAGGCCACCGTCGGAGCGGGCCTGCCCGTCATCGACACGCTCGACATGCTGCTCGCCACCGGCGACGAGGTGCGCTCGATCGAGGGCTGCTTCTCCGGCACGCTCGGGTTCATCACCACGGCGCTGCAGGACGGGGCGGCGTTCTCCGAGGCCGTCTCGAAGGCCGTCGAACTCGGCTACACCGAGCCGGACCCCGTGACCGACCTTTCCGGCGGCGACGTGGCCCGCAAGGCCGTGATCCTTGCCCGCCTGAGCGGGATCAGCACGAGCGACGAGCCGGCCCAACTCACCGGGCTGGTGGACCGCGCCTGGATGGGGCTCGACCGCGCCGAACTGATGCGCCGCGTGAGGACGCTCGACGGCGCGTTCGAGGGGAAGGTGAAAAGGGCGAAGGCCCGCGGCGAAGTGCTGCGCTTCACGGCGTCGGTGAAACCCGGCGCGATCCGCGTCGGCCCCGTCACCGTGCCGATGGATTCAGCGCTGGGAGCGCTGCGCGGGACCGACAACATGATCGTCTTCCACACCGCGTGCTACGACCAGCGTCCGCTGGTCATCACCGGACGCGGCGCCGGCGCGGTCGGCACCGCCATGGGTGTTCTCACCGACGTGCTCCGGCTCCGCACCGGCGGCGCCCTCGGCGGCACCCGCGCCGCGGGCGGGGGGAGGTCCTGATGCCCCCATCGGTCACGGCTTTCGCGCCTGCCACGGTCAGCAACCTGTCCGTGGGCTTCGATGTGGTGGGCCTCGCCCTCGGCGGGCCGGGCGACACCGTCACCGCCCGCCTGAACGGGCCGCCGGGCGTGCGGGTGGCGTCGGTGTCGAGTTCGGTCCCCGGCGCGCCGGCGCTGCCGACCGACCCGACGAAGAACACCGCGGCGA
>JAFLCM010000166.1 GCA_017303565.1 Planctomycetota bacterium | reverse complement strand
CGGCGAGGAGCGCGTCCGCGACATCGAGCCGGTCATGGGCTCGGAAGACTTCGGGGTGTTCGGCAGCAAGGCGAAGGCGCCGTCGATCCAGTTCCGCATCGGCTCGGTGCACCCGGAGTTGTTCGCGGACGCGCAGGCGCGGGGTCGGACGATGCTGATCCCCGGTCCGCACTCGGCGCTGTTCCTGCCCGAGGCGGAGCCGACGATCCGGACGGGAGTGACGCTGTTTACCCAGTCGGCGCTGGAGGTTCTGGGGAAGGCGAGCGAACGGTAGCCGATTCAAACCCGCGTTCGCAGGTATTTGACAACATTGTCTTCACAATCACCCGCTCGATTTGCCGCGCGGGGGATGCGGTGGTCTATTTGTTATAGGAGGATCGGCGTGAAGAACATCGTCATCGGCGCTGTGGCATTGTTGGTGGTCGCGGGGAGTGCGCGGGGTCAGGTGGGGTTTGTCAGCCAGTCGCGCGAGGTGACCGCCAGCGCCACCGCCGGGACCACGGTCACGGAAACGCTCACCGCGACGGGGTTCAGCCTTTTCGACCAGATGGTCACGGCGGAGAACAGCGTGCCATTCGTGTCGTCGGGCTTCGGGTCGGCCCGGCAGCGTTCTTCTTTCGAGAACGTGGCACTGCCCGGCGAGCCGGCGGTCGCGGTGGATGTGACCGGACGGGTGCAGGGGACGGGCAGCGGCGGCCCGCCTTCGGGCGGCGGGTCGGGGTTCTCGCGGACGGAACTGACGTTCACGATCGGGCGCGACACGCCGTGGGAGTTGATCTCCGCTTACTCCACGGGCGATTTTCTGGGGGGCTACATCAACACGGTGACGCTGGAGCGGTTGAGCCCGGTCGCGTCGGTGCTCGCCAATCACTCCGATTTTGGCGTGGTGAATCGCCTGGACTCGGGGACGTTGACGCCGGGGACGTACAAGTTCACGGCGAACTTCCGGGCGTTCGGCGGGTCGCAGGGGACGGTGACGAACTTCAACATCGACCTGGTGCTGCGCGACATCCCGGCCCCGATGACGGGGGTGATCGGGTTGGCGGGCGCGGTGTGGGGCGTGGGGCGGCGGCGAGCGCGAACCGAGTAGGCGTCGGCGTGCCGTTGCGCGGCGCGGATTCCCCGAAGGGGAAGGACCCGCCGGGGACCGGCGGGGTACCTGGATTCGTGGCGTGTCACGGGGCCTAGACCCGGTCCTTGGCGGTCACGGGGCGGAGGACCTTCAGGGCCTTGCTGCCCTTGATCTGGCCGACGGTGGCGAGGAGTTTCTTTTCGCCCTCGACGCAGAGGACCACGGGCTGGTTGGCGGGCTTCTCGGTGGCGATGAGGTCGCCGACTTCGAGGTTCATGAGGTCGCGGAGGGTGATGGTGGTCTCGGCGAGCAGGCCGGTGACGCTGAGGGCGGCGCGGGTGAGTTGGCCGGCGACGTGCTTGGCGCTCTCCTTGTTGGCGGTCTGCTTCCCGCTGGTGAACCAGGACTGGCTGGAGAGGGCGCCGATGATGGGCTCGATGACGGCGTAGGGGTAGCAGATGTTCATCGTGCCGGCGCGGTTGGCCATCTTGAGTTCGAAGCCGATGACGACGACGACCTCGTTGGGCGCGACGATGAGGACGAGCTGGGGGTTGCTTTCGGAGTCGGTGAGTTTGAAGTCGAGGGTTTTCACGCCGTCCCACGCGTCCTTGAGCCCGTCGAGGGCGCGGTCGATGACCTTGCTGATGAGGCGGGTCTCGATGACGGTGAGGGGGCGCTGGGGGATGAAGAGTTCCGAGTTGGTGCCGCCGAGGAGGCGGTCGATGATGGGGTAGATGATGAGGGGGCTGACCTCGAGGCAGACGCGGCCCTCGAGCGGCTCGGCGGTGAGGAGGTTGAAACTGGTGGGGTTGGGGAGGCCGGCGATGAACTCCGAGTAGGTCATCTGCTCGCAGTTGGAGACCTTGACCTCGACGATGGTGCGGAGGAAGCCGGAGAGGGAGGCGCCGAAGTTTCGGGCGAAGGACTCGTGGAGCGTCTGGATCGCCCGCATCTGGTCCTTGCTGACGCGTTCGGGGCGCTTGAAGTCGTAGGGTCGGACCTCGACGCCCTCGAGGTTCTTGCGGGTGCGGCTGAAGATCGTCAGTTGCTGCGCGGACTCCTGCACCTCGCCGGTGTCGACGGCGGCGAGGAGTGCATCGACTTCTGATTGGTCAAGGACGTCGACCATGGGGGAGCGGGCGCGCGGGACGGCTGGTTTGGGGGATTTCCGGGTGTTGCTATCGGCCGGGGGCTGGCGCGGGCTTGAAGGACCCGGCGCGGGCGCGGGACGGGCGAGCCGCGACGGGTTGGCGACCGATCGAACGCTGGGCGGTAGACCCGGCATCGAAGAGGTGAACATCCAAAGTGGCCCGGCGCGGTTCCCCGGGGCGTGCCCGAGGCAAGCCGTACGATTCGCCCACACTATGAAGACCAATCGAGCCATGACGAGCCGTTTCCCCCTGGCGATGCTGCTGACCCTGCTGGTGCTGGCCGGGCTGGTGGCCGCTCCGCAGACGCCCGCGCTGGCGGGGCCGAGCAGAGACCCCGCGACGACCGCGACGGCGGCGGCGGAGCCTGAAGCACCGGCGGATGAGCGTGCTTCGGATGCGCCGGTGAAGGTGAGCGCGACGGCGATGCGTCCGTGGGTGACGCCCGATGGGGACGTGGTGGTCGCGGTGGTGCTCGATCACGCGGAGCACTTCCACACCTGGCCCGCGGCCCCAGCGGAGGGCGAGAAGGAGGTGCTGCCGGCGGACGTGGCGGAGTTCGCGATCCGGACGGTGATCGGGCTGGCGGAGCAGCCGGAGTGGGTGTCGGCGGTGGGGGCCACGCAGTACCCCGCGACCAAGCCGGGCAAGGTGGCGGACCCTTCGGGCGCGAAGCCGACGATCACGGTGGAGTGCTACGAGGGGAAGGCGGTGGCGTTCATCCCGCTGGTGGTGAAGGCGGACGCGGCGCTGGGGGCAAGGACGATCAAGGTCATCGCGTCGTTCCAGGCGTGCAACGAGAAGATGTGTTTCGCGCCGGAGGAAGTCACGGTCGAGGTGCCGGTGGAGGTGGTGTCGCTGGAGAAGGCGGCGACGATGACGCCGAGCACCGGGGATGCGGAACTGTTCAAGGGATTTGATGTTCAGCGGATCGCCGCGCTGCGGGCGGGCAAGGGTGTGGCGGCGGCGGTGTCGGGCGGGGGAGCGGCGTCGCAGGGGATCCGCTTCGATGTGTTCGGCTGGGTGTTCACGATCGACCCGCGCGGGACGGGGCTGGCGCTGCTGCTCTTTGTGGCGTTCGTGGGTGGGATTCTGCTGAACTTCACGCCGTGTGTGCTGCCGGTCATTCCGCTGAAGATCATGGGGCTGGCCAACTCGGCGGGGAACCCGGCGAAGTGCCTGTACCTGGGCACGGTGATGTCGGCGGGTGTGGTGGCGTTCTGGCTCGTTCTGGGCGTTCTGATCCTGACGATCTCGGGGTTCACGGCGATCAGTTCGCTGTTCAGTTACCCGATCGTGATCCTGGGGATCGGGGTGTTCATCCTGGTGATGGGGCTGGGGATGTTCGGGGCGTTCACGGTGAGCCTGCCGCAGAGCGTGTACCTGCTGAACCCGAAGCAGGAGACGGCGACGGGGTCTTTCATGTTCGGGATTCTGACGGCGATTCTGGCGACGCCGTGCACGGCACCCTTGATGGGGACGGCGGCGGCGTGGGCGGCGCAGACGCGGAACCCGACGATGGTTTTGAGCGTGTTCGGGGCGATCGGGCTGGGGATGGCGGTGCCGTACTTCATCTTGGCGGCGAACCCGAAACTCGTGAGCAGGATGCCGAGTGCCGGGGCGGGGAGCGACCTGCTCAAGCAGGTAATGGGCGGGTTGATGATCGCGGTGTCGCTGTTCTTCCTGGGCAACGCGGCGCTGGGGATGCTGCCGGGCGCGAAGTGGATCGCGGCGGCGATGTGGTGGGGCATCGCGCTGGTAGCGGCGGCGACGGGGCTGTGGATGCTGGTGCGGACGTTCAAGATCACGCCGGCGTTCGGCAAGCGCTTCGCGGTGGCGGTGCTGGCGGTGCTGCTGGTGGGTGTGCCGACATTGCTGGCGGTGAACATGACGCGGCGCGACCCGATCCCGTGGCAGGATTACGACGCGGCGCTGGTGCAGCGCCTGTCGAAAGAAGGCAACGTGGTGGTGCTCGACTTCACGGCGGACTGGTGCCTGAACTGCAAGGCGCTGGAGCAGACGATGCTCAGGACCGCGGCGGTCGTGAAGGAGATGAACGCGCCGGGCGTCGCGCCCGTGAAGGTGGACGTGACGGCCAAGAGCGCTCCGGGCTGGAAGGCGCTGGCGGAACTGAACGAGGTGGGGATCCCGCTGCTGGTGGTCCTGAAGCCGGGGACTGGCGAGGTGGTGTTCAAGAGCAACGCCTACCGGTCGGAGCAGGTGCTCGAAGCGATCCGGGCGGCCCGGGGCGGGTCGGCGACTGCGGCGGCGGCCAGAGCGGCACCTTCGACCAATCCGTGAGAAACGGGTTTTTTTCGGGTGTGGCGGGTTGGGCCGGTGCCGACGGGCTGGATCGGCGTGGGCCTTTGACAATCCGCCCGTGTCGGGCTATTTTTTCCCTCCCCCGATGCCGAAAGCAAAGGGGGACACCCTGCGGGTGTAGCTCAGTGGTAGAGCGTCACGTTGCCAACGTGAAAGTCGACGGTTCGAATCCGTTCACCCGCTTTGAGACGCCGCCGACCGATGGGTCGGCGGTTGTCGTTTTGGGGGTCTGCGAGGGGGTTCCGAGGGGGGCAACAGCCGCCGCCTGGTGTGGTGTCTGGATCGGCGCGTGTTGCAGGATTTTCGCGCCCGCCGGCACGGGTCGGAGACCCGTGCCACCTGGTGTCAGGAAATCGCGATGCCTTTTTCGATTTTGGCGACGACCTGGGGGGTCTCGGCGGCGATCTGTTCGGCGATTTCGCTGCGGTTGACGGCGACATCGCGTGGGAAATCGAAGGCGATGCGGACGCGGTCGCCCTTAATGCTGGCGATGCGGACGACGCCGAGCGGGCTCTTGGGATCGCCGATCACCACCTCTTCGCCTTCACGCCGGGTAATCACCAGCATGGGGACCTCCTGTCCGTTGCGATCCCCGCGACGCCGGCTTGCCCACCGGCGTCGGGGATCGACCACCACCACCGGAAATGGTACCTGAGAATCCGTCGGGTCCAAGCGCGAAGCGGCGGAAATCCGGGGGATTCCAGAGGCTGTCCCCCGGTGGCACACCCGACCAACAAGGGAAGCGCCGGCACGGCTCCCGGTGGCACGGGTCTTGGTGGCACGGGTCTCCGACCCGTGCAGACGCCTGTCCTTGTTTCCCGCGGGCGGGGGGAACGCGCTCGTGGCGACCCCGCGACCCCGCCGACCCCGGTCGGAGACCGGGGCCACCTGATGCGACCCCGGTCGGAGACCGGGGCGACCGGAGGATGGTCTCAGTTGGCGGCCTGGACCTCGGTGACCTCGGGGACGTGCTGCTTGAGGTTCCGCTCGATGCCGATTTTGAGGGTCATGGCGGAGGAGGGGCAGCCGACGCAGGCACCGTGGAAGCGGACGCGGACGAGGCCGGCGTCGGTGACTTCGACGAGTTCGAGGTCGCCGCCGTCGTTCTGGACGGCGGGGCGGATGGCGTCGATGACGCGCTGGACGCGGTCTCGGAGCGAGGGGCCGCCGGCGGTGGGGGCGTGGGATGGGTGGGCGGCCTGCTTCATGCGTGGGGGATGATAGCGGGGCGGGGGGTGCCTGATTTTTGTCCCATTGTTTGCCGCGCTGGTCGCAGCAACCCTGCTGTCGCCTTTTTTTCTCGGTAGCTGGAATTTCTCCATGAAGGCACTGCAACCTGAGCTGAGCCGTCTCGACCCGCTCAAG
>JAFLCM010000165.1 GCA_017303565.1 Planctomycetota bacterium | reverse complement strand
TCACCGGCGAGGCCTTCCCCGGCGCTGAAGCGCCCGCGGCTCCGGGCACGCCGCCAGGGAACGCCCCGCCGCCCCAGTCGGCGCCCGAGCCGGCATCCGCGGGCTTTGGCGGGGCGGTCCGGGTCATCGCGCTGCTCACGCTGGTCAGCCGCTTCGCCGGTCTGATCCGCGAGTCGGTGTCCTTCAAGGTCTTCGGCGCGTCCCCCGTGTGGTCGGCGTTCAACGTGGCCTTCGTCGCGCCCAACGTGTTCCGCCGGCTTTTCGGGGAGGGCGCGCTCACCGCCGCATTCATCCCCACCTACGCCGCGCTGCTCAAGGAAAGCCCCGACCGCGCCGGACGCCTCGCCACCCTGACCATGGCCGCGCTCCTGGCGGCCTCTGGCGTCGTGGTCGTGGTCGGCGAGATCTTGCTCTGGCTGGCGCTGGGCGCGATCGGGCCCGACGGTGCCGGCCGCGACGCCGTCGTCTTCACCATGGTGATGCTCCCTTACATGCCGCTGATCTGCGCCACCGCGATCCTCGGCGGGATGCTCCAGTGCCACGGGAAGTTCGTCGCCCCCGCTGCGGCCCCGATCCTCTTCAACGGCTGCATGATCGCCGGCGCCACCGTCTGGGCGTGGGTCATCGGCGCGGGCACCTTCGCCACCGCCATGGCCGTCGCGTTCAGCGTGACCGTCTCGGGCTTCGTGCAGCTGGGCTGGTGCCTGTGGTCGCTCAGGGGCGTGGTGTCGTGGCGCTCGGGCTTCGCGGAGGTCAAGGACAGTTTCCGCGACATGCTCAGGCGCTTCCTGCCCGTGACCATCAGCAGCGGGACGATGCAGCTGAGCGTCGTCGCCGACACGCTCATCGCCGGCTACGCGGTGACCTTCGGCGACCGCCTGCCCTGGGGCACGCCCTACCCGGTCGACGCCTCGGGCGGCGCGATCCTCGCGTACGCCTCGCGGCTGTACCAGTTCCCGCTCGGGGTCTTCGGCATCGCCGTCGCCACCGCCGTCTTCCCCGCCCTGGCGCGGGCTCACGGGCAGGCGGGCGAGTTCGTCCGCACGCTCCGTCACGGCGTGCGCCTCAGTCTGTTCATTGGCCTGCCCGCCACCGTCGGCCTGGTAGTGGTGGGGCACAACCTGTGCTCGGTGGTGTTCTCGAGCGAGGCCGGGCGCGCCGCCGACGTGCTCCGCGTCGCCCAGGTGCTGGCGGGCTACAGCGTGGCGGTGTGGGCGTACTCACTGACGCACGTCCTGAACAAGGCCTTCTACGCCGCGGGCGACACAAAGACGCCGATGCGCGTCAGCCTCGCGACCATCGCGTGCAACATCGCGGTCAACCTGGTCCTGATCTGGCCCCTGAAGGAGGCCGGGCTGGCCTGGGCCACGATGATCACCGCCACGGCGCAGTGCTTTGTCCTGGGCGTCCTTGCGTCGAAGCGCTTCGCGCCCGAGGAAGGACTTTTCGACGCCGAGACGAAGAGGGCCGTCGCCCTCACGCTGCTCGCCTCGGTCATCATGGGCGCGGTACTGCTCTTCTCGTCGGCGGTGTGGCCTTTGGGCGAGGGCGCCTCGTGGGCCGCCCGGGCCCTGGCGCTCGCTCGCGACACCCTCGTGGGCATCGGCGTGTTCGGGGCGCTGGCCCTCATCCTCCGCCGCCAGGAGGTCCGCTGGCTGCTCGAACGCAACGCCGGTGGCGCCGGCGGCGACTTCGGCTGAAGCCCCGCCGTGGCCGCTCCGTCGCGGTTGACGCGAATCCCCTGGATTCCCGACGCCGAGGATTCCTGTCTCCGTCGGCGATTCACCGGGATTTTGCTTGATTCCCCGGCGATCGGGCCCATAATCCCAGTCGCCCCGCACAGGGCCAATCAAGGAGTCTCCCATGCGTACCACGTTCATCGGCGCACTGGCTGTCGCCGCGCTCGCCCCCCATGCCCCCGCGGGTGTGCTCA
Source organism: Planctomycetota bacterium (assembly GCA_017303565.1). GTDB lineage: Bacteria > Planctomycetota > Phycisphaerae > Phycisphaerales > UBA1924 > JAFLCM01. Next base: position 4,035 of record JAFLCM010000165.1, on the reverse strand, counting down.
ACGGGTCATTCGAGTCCCTCGCCCTCGCGGCACCCGACCGGGTCGGCATCGGCAGCGCATCGGCGTGGACCGCATCCGGCGGCCTGATGCTCCTCGAACGCGGACCGAACGGAGTGTCCAACATCAGCGCGCAGGACGGCTCGCAGTTCGTGTCCATGGGCCACAACGGCGCCTCGAACGACACGCTCTTCCAGGATTTCGCCACCGCCGCCGGCGAGACTCTCGACCTCTCCTTCTTCGTCGCCTGCATCCAGGGCGATGCCGTGCAGCGGATCACCGCCAGCATCGTCGATGTCGGCAGCAACTCGGTCCTCGGGAACGTGGACGCCGACGTTTCCTCGAGGACGCAGGGCTGGCTCGGCTTCTCGCTCACCTTTACGACCACCGGCGCGAACACCCGCGTTCGGTTCGTCCATTCGGTCGCGGCCGACGTGGCGAATGTCGCGCTCGACAATGTGACCATCACCCCGACCCCGTCCGCCGCGGCCCTGTTCGCCGTCGCCGGTTTCGTGACCGCTCGCCGTCGCCGCTGAACCAGCCCGCACGATCAACGCTCGCATCACGGCGTCGCCCCGCGACGCCTTTTTCGTGCGCGGTCAGTTCATTCGCCGCACCCGCACCAAAAAGCAAACCGCCCCACGAATCTCGCGGGGCGGCCCGTCCACTTCCCATCGTGGCTCGAATCTCGCGGCGCCTCAGCGGGGCCGCGGGAAGTACATGTAGTCCTGGGGCAAGGGGGCCAGCCGCAGCGAGCGGCGCTGCTCGGCGGCGCGCCCGCGACGCAGCAGCACCGGGGCCAGCAGCGAGACCGCCGCTGAGGGTGCCGCGATCGACGCCGGCACCAGCGAGGCGATGCTCATCGGCTCGGCCTGCGCCACAACGTTGGGCATCACGCGACTCATCGGAACAACGTGCGCGCCGCCCTGCGAAGCGGCAACGGCACCAAGAGCGATAACGATGGCTGGGCTCATCATGGGTCTGACTCCTCTTCACGCTCCCCATGTGCGGTGGGAAAGCGCCTCCAAAGAACCTGGGCAGAGGGAAGTGTGCCTCCAAAAAGCGGGCGAGTCCAGTCGCCGCGTGTTTCGGACGTTGGAATTTTTGTGATTCAGCCCGGACAGACCCCGGATCGTCGCGGTTTCGGCGTTCTTCCGCGAGCAAGGCCCTGTAAACTGATCGGGCCCGAGGGCCGATGATTCCCGGACGATCCGAGGCTCGATCGCCGAGGTCGGTCGTTCAACGTCCGATAACCGTGGTGGACGGGCCCGCCGCCCGTTCCCGATCCGGAGTTCCGTCATGCTGCCAGCAGGGCAAGCCAGCATCCGTTCGTTCCGCGTGACGCCGAACCTCCCGGAGCCGCTGCGCCCGCTGCTGGAGATCGCGCACAACCTCTGGTGGACGTGGCACCCCGAGGCGGTCCGCCTGTTCAAGCGCCTCGACCGCGACCTGTGGGAGTCGACCCACCACAACCCGGTGAAACTGCTGGGCCAGGTCGATCAGACGCTGCTCGACAAGATGGCCCGGGATCAGGCGTTCCTCCACGAGCTCCAGCTCGTCCACGCCAAACTGAAGTACCACCTCGAGCGGGCCTCGTGGTTCCAGCGCCAGTTCCCGCAGCACCTCCCGGGCCCCGAGCACGACGGCGCCCGCATCGCCTACTTCTGCGCCGAGTTCGGCCTTACCGAGTGCTTCCAGATCTATTCCGGCGGCCTGGGCGGGCTCTCGGGCGACCACCTCAAGTCCGCCAGCGAACTGGGCATGCCCCTGTGCGCCGTCGGCCTGCTCTACCGCTGCGGCTACTTCCACCAGTACCTCTCCGCCGACGGCTGGCAGCAGGAGACGTACCCCGAGCAGGACATGCCCAACCAGCCGCTGCACCGCCTGGTCGATCCCTCGACCGGCGAGCAGTACCGCGTGACCGTCGAACTCCCGGGTCGCCAGGTGGTCGTCGGCGTGTGGCGGGTTCACGTCGGACGCGTCCCGCTCTACCTCCTCGACACCAACATGCCGGAGAACTCGCGCGAGGACCGCGAGATCACCCGCACGCTGTACGGCGGCGACATCGAGACCCGCATCAAGCAGGAGATCGTGCTTGGCATCGGCGGGTTCCGCGCCCTCGAGAAGATCGGCGAGCGCCCCACCGTCTACCACATGAACGAGGGCCACGCCGCGTTCCTGGCGCTTGAGCGCATCGCCCGCCTGCGTGAACTGCACAACGTCAGTTTCGAGGAGGCGCGGACCGGCGCCGCCGCCGCCCACGTCTTCACGACCCACACCCCCGTCCCCGCCGGCATCGACCGCTTCTCCTCCGACCTCATCTCCCGCTACCTCGGGCACATGACCGAGCGCCTGGGCACCGACCTCGAAGGCCTGCTCATGCTCGGGCGGACCAACGTCTTCGACCGCGCCGAGTTCTTTTCGATGGCCGTCCTCGCCCTCCGCACCAGCCAGTTCTGCAACGGCGTCAGCCGGCTCCACGGCGAGGTCAGCCGCCAGATGTGGCGCGACGTGTGGCCCGGCGTCCCCGAGCCGGAGGTCCCCGTCGGGCACGTGACCAACGGCGTCCACCCCCGCACCTGGATCAGCGCCCAACTGATGGGCCTGTACGACCGCTACCTCGGCCCCGACTGGGCCATCGACCCCGAGGACTTCCGCGTCTGGGACGCCGTCGACGAGATCCCCGACGACGAGCTGTGGCGTCTGCGCCGGCGCCAGCGCGAGAAGCTGATCACCTGGGTCCGCGGGCGGCTGCGCAAGCAGTACCGCGGTCGCGGGGCCAGCCACGAGGAGGCGGACCGCGCCGCCGGCGCCCTCGATCCCGACGTGTTCACCATCGGCTTCGCGCGCCGCTTCGCCACCTACAAGCGCGGCACGCTGCTGATGCACGACAAGGAGCGCCTGAAGGCGATCTTCTCGAACACCAAGCGCCCGGTGCAGCTGCTCATCGCCGGCAAGGCCCACCCCGCCGACGGCCCGGGCAAGGAGCTCATCCGCGAGATCGTCAAGATCGCGGACTCCACCCCCGAACTCCGGCGCGTCGTCTTCATCGAGGACTACGACCTCGACGTCGCCCGGCGCATGGTCCAGGGCTGTGACGTGTGGCTCAACACCCCGCGCCGCGGCATGGAGGCCTCCGGCACCAGCGGCATGAAGGCCGCGATGAACGGCGTGCTCAACGTCTCGATCCTCGACGGCTGGTGGGACGAGGCCTTCGATCCCCGCGTCGGCTTCGCCATCGGCAAGGGCGAGTTCTACAACGAGTCGCACGAGCAGGACGCCATCGAGAGCCGCGCCCTCTACGACCTGCTCGAACGCCAGATCCTCCCCGAGTTCTACGACCGCGACGAGGGCAACCTGCCCCGTAAGTGGCTGGCGCGCATGAAGCACTCCATCCGCGCCCTCACCCCCGCCTTCAGCACCAACCGCATGGTCGCCGACTACGCCATGCAGTACTACCTCGTTGCCCACGGGCTGGGCACCCGCCTCGCCGCCGACCACATGGCCCTGGCCCGCGACTTCGCCGCCCAGGTCCACCGCATCAACGAACTGTGGCACGGCGTCGCCGTCCGCTCCGCCGCCACCGAGGCCGGCGCCCAGGTCCCTGTCCGCTCCCACGTCCGCGTCAAGGCGGAAGTCGAACTCGGCGGGCTCACTCCGCGCGACGTCCGCGTCCAGCTCTACCACGGCGAGGTCACCAGCCTCGGCGACATGGTCAACTGCACATGGACCGACATGCGCCCCGTCTCCGACACCCTCGGCGCCGACGGCATCCACACCTACACCGGCGAGTTCGAGGCCGACGCCTCCGGGCGCCGAGGGTTCACCGTCCGCGTCGTCCCCAAGGACGACCGCCTCGTCGGCACCCTCCTGCCCGGACGCATCACCTGGTACCGCGGCGACCCCGGCTCCCCCGGCATCCGCTACGGCTCAGACTCCGCCTGGGCCCACGAGATCGAAGAGCGCCGCGCGCCCGTCGCCACGTCGACGCACTGACGACCCGACCGCGCTCCGCGAAACGAAAGCGCCCGCCTCAGA
>JAFLCM010000164.1 GCA_017303565.1 Planctomycetota bacterium | reverse complement strand
GGAGCGGCTCCGCGAAGCCCGCGCCGGCGGCGTACCACGCGCCGGTGGCCAATCCCTTCGCGGACGCGCCGCGCCCCGAGCGGGTGTCGTTCTCGCCCGGGAAAAAGAGCGGGCCCGAGCAGGGCTTCCGCGACGGCGGCGGGCCGGAGCACCTGAGCGAGATGGCGGAGGATGATCTGCCGATCTGACGGCGGAGTGGGCCGAGGGAGTGGGGAGTGGCCATTGGCCAGTCGGGGGCGGAGAGTAGGGCGGGGAAATGGCACATTGCAAATGGCAGATGGCAAAGCGCTGAGCGCGGGCGCGGTGGGGGCGGCGTTGGGATGGCGCATTTGGCATTCGGGAACCGATCGGTACACTCGCGATCGAAATCGGCGGGCCGGCCTGATCGAGTCGGGGCGTTCGTGCCCCGGGAGGCCGGCGGCCGTCCGAGCCCCGCAGGAGCAACCGCATGTCCGTCACGCCTCCCGCCATCGAGCCGCCGTACGGAGCCCCCAGCGACCCGCCGCGCGGCGGGGACGAGTTTCTCGGGCACCCGGGCGGGCTGTTCCTGCTGTTCGCGGTGGAGATGTGGGAGCGGTTCTCGTACTACGGGATGCGGGCGCTCTTGGTCTTGTATCTCATCAGTGTGATCGCGGTGCACCAGTTGCCCAAGGGGGCGTACTCGAACGTCCTGGAGATCAAGGAGAAGGGCCCGGCGGAGTCGAAGGAGCCCGCCGCCGTGCAGACCCGGACGCTGCAGGTATTGGTGGGTGGGGCGGATTCTCCTGCGACGGCGGACGAGGTGAAGGGTCAGCCGGGTCTGAAGGTGGTGCGGCTGATTGAGCAGCCGGACCCGAGCGACGCGACCAAGACGGTGTGGGTGCCCGACACGAACGACGCGCCGGGGGCGCCGCTGGTGACCCGCGGGGAAGAGGGCGCGAAGGGCAAGTTCAGCGGGTCGGAGCACCGCCTGAGGATCTACAACGAGTCGGAGAAGCCGATCGAGGCGGAGTTCGCCATCCGGCGCGAGGGGGCGGAGCCGCGGACGTACTTCTCGGTGAACGACAACGTGGAGAGCGTGACGGCGACGATCAAGCCGGACTCGCAGCGCGGGGCGGACGAGAAGCCATTTGAGGTGCGGCTGGCGATCAACGGGCACGACAGCGGGCGGAACTGGACCAACGAGTCGGCGTCGACGCTGTACGGGTGGTACACGGGCCTGGCGTACCTGTTCCCGATCCTGGGGGGGATCATCGCGGACAAGCTGATCGGGACGCACCGGTCGATGCTGGTGGGCGGGCTGCTCATCTCGATCGGGCACATCATCCTGGGCATCTCGGGGATGAGCGGGCTGGCGCAGAACGCGACCGGCATGAGCCTGTTCATCATGGGGCTGGCGGTGATCGTGCTCGGGACCGGGCACTTCAAGCCGACAGTGAGCGTGATGGTCGGGCAGTTGTACAAGGCCGGCGACCCGCGCCGAGACGGCGCGTTCACGATCTTCTACATGGGCATCAACCTGGGTGCGTTCCTGTGCGCCTTCGTGTGCGGGACGCTGGGCGAGAAGGTCGGCTGGCACTGGGGCTTCGGGTCGGCGGCGGTGGGGATGATCCTCGGGCTGCTGCTGTACATGGCGTTCAAGCCGGTGCTGCTGAAGGGGATCGGCGACGCGCCGCGGGGCGGGGCGGGCGCGGTGTCGGCGCTGTGCCTCGTCGGCTCCTTGGTGGTCGCGGCGGGCTTCGCCTACCTCTACCACGTGGGGTCGATCGCGGCCCTGCAGGAGGTGATGGCGAAGATCCAGGCCAACCGGCCCCTCGCGATCGCGCTGATCGTCGGCGGGCTGGCGCTGATCCTGGGATGGGTGGGCTGGTTCTTGTCGATCAACCGGCCCGAGGACCGCGGGCCGGTCTTGACCATCTTCGTGTTCATGTTCTTCAACGCGTTCTTCTGGATCGCGTTCGAGCAGGCGGGGTCGTCGGTGAACGTGTTCACCGAGCAGAACACCGACCGGATGCTGGGCACGTTCGAGGTGCCGGCGACGTGGTTCCAGAGCGTCAACGCGGGGCTGATCTTCATGCTGGCGCCTTTGTTCGCGTTCATCTGGACGGCGCTGGGGCGGAAGAAGCTCGACCCGAGCCAGCCGGCGAAGATCGCGCTGGGGCTGATCTTCCTGGGCATCGGCTACATCTTCATGGTGTGGGCCGGGAAGATCGCGGTGGGCGGCGCGGCGAAGGCGGGCATGTGGCTGATCCTGATGACGTACTTCTGGCACACGGTGGGCGAGCTGTGCCTGTCGCCGACGGGCCTTTCGTACGTGACCAAGGCGGCGCCGGCGAAGTTCGTGTCGCTGCTGATGGGGATTTGGTTCGTCTCGTCGTTCATCGCGAACCTGGGCGGCGGGCTGGTGGCCAGCGCGGTGCAGGACATCGAGAAGGGCGTGATCAAGTTGCCGTGGAACTTCGGCGGTCAGGCGGACTTCTTCTTCCTGTTCATCGTGACGTCGGTGGGCGCCGGGCTGGTGATCCTGGTGCTGACGCCGTTCCTGAAGAAACTGATGCGCCCCGGCACATGAGGCCGCGGGCGACAGCGTGAGCATGAAAAAGGCCCGGGGCGATCGCCTCGGGCCTTTTCGTTGGGTCAAAGAGAGCGGGTCACCTGTTGCGGCGGCGCTGGCACGCGAATGCGGCGGCGACGAGGGCCATGGTGCCGGCCGAGGGCGCGGGGACCTCGAGGGCGCTCAGGTCGAGCGAGCCGGCCATGCCCGACGTGTAGGCGTCGAGGCCGATGGGCGTGAACCCCACGCTGAAGACGTCGGCGATGTCGAACGGCACAGCGCCGTTCGTGAAGCCCGAGAGGATCCTCGCGCCGATGGCGTCCACGCTGGATTGGTCGAGCGGATCAAACGGCGCGCCGGTCCAGTCCAGGAAGTTGAGGGCGAACTGGCCGTTGCTCTGGCCGAACAAGAGGCTGACGGAGATGTGCTGGGCCGGGTCCGCGGTGATCGTCACGCGGTACAGGTCGATCGCGCCGACGGGGTCGGTCCAGAACACCCGGCTGTCGTTGATGACCCCCGGGGCGACACGCGCGGCGTGCGTCATGATGGTGGGGGTGAGCTCGTCCACCCGCGAGGCCGGGGCCGGAGCCGGGAAGGCGGTGCCGGCCAGGACGGAGAATCCGACATCGAAGCCCGCGGGGTTGGCCTCGAAGATCGCGCCCTGGTCGGCGGAGCCGAAGGACCAGGGGTCGAACGTGTGGACGGTGATGGCGACCCGCTTTGGGCTCGTGTTCGCGCCCGGGTTGATCGTGCCGTAGGTCGTGTCGGTGAGCAGCCAGCTCTTCCCGCCGTGGTGATTCGGCGCGATCCGGCCCTTGATGTGGTGGTCGACCTCGCCGGTGGTCTGGTGGGCTTCGGCACCGGGGTAGACGTCGGTTCGATCAAAGTCGAATCCGGGCGGGTCCGGTTCAACGTTGGAGAAGACCTTGGCGAAGCCCTCGTCTGCTTCCGGGGTGTTCCAGTCCGGGTGGAACCGGAACCAGGTGTCGGCGTGCCCGTGGGCGACCCGTCCGGGGTTGTACGCTCCGGACCACGACTGCGAGCGTCCGATCCACGAAGACCTGAACGTCTCGGTGGCCGTGCGTGGGATGGCGTGGGCGGCTGGCGTGAACAGGGCGAGCGCCGCTGCGGTTGCCGCCGCGATGGCGAGTCCACTGCCCGTCCGGGTCACGAGGCGCCGGTTGCGTGAGCGGTTCATGTGGTTGCTCCTTTCTGTGGCGCGGGTGCCGAAGGAGCGGTCTCGACATGCCTCTCGGCATCCGAACCGAGTCGAGCAAGTGTAGGGACGGCGCGGCGAAAGATCGAGAAATCGACCGGGATGTCCGCTTCTGCCCGCGCGGGCGGATGGTCGCGGGATGGGCGGCGTCCGCAACGAAAAAGGCCCGGGGCGTTCGCCTCGGGCCTGTTCGTTGTCATTGGGGTGGACGCTCGCGCCTTAGGTGCTCTGGGCGCCGGCGGCGACGGGCTTGTCGCCCTCGACCGGGGCGGGGCCTTCGGAGGCCTTGAAGTCGAGTTTCTCCTCGTTGGGCACGCGGGTGACGGTGATCCTGGACTTGCCCTGGAAGGCGCCCGAGAGCAGGCTCTCGCTGAGGGGGTCTTCCATGTAGTTGGAGATGGCGCGGCGCAAGGGGCGGGCGCCGAAGTCGGGGTTGTAGCCCTTCTCGATGAGGAAGTCCTTGGCGGTCTGGTCGAGTTCGAGGGTCCAGCCCTGCTCGGCGCAGCGCTTGACCAGTTTGGCGGTCTCGTAGTCGACGATCGAGACGAGGTTCTCGCGGGTGAGGGGGCGGAAGACGATGACGTCGTCGAGGCGGTTGATGAACTCGGGGCGGAAGAACCGCTCGATCTCCTTCATCAGGACGCCCTTGATGTTGTCGAAGTTGGCGTCGTCGGAGCGCTTGGTGAAGCCGAACCCGCCGCCGCCCTTGATCAGATCAGCGCCGATGTTGCTGGTCATGATGAGGATGGTGTTGCGGAAGTCGACGTGGCGGCCGAACGAATCGATGAGGCGGCCTTCCTCCATGATCTGGAGGAGCATGTTGTAGACGTCGGGGTGGGCCTTCTCGATCTCGTCGAGCAGGACGACCGAGTAGGGTCGGCGCCGGATCTTCTCGGTGAGCTGGCCGCCCTCCTCGTAGCCGACGTAGCCGGGGGGCGCGCCGACGAGGCGGGAGACGTTGTGCTTCTCCATGTAGTCGCTCATGTCGAGCATGACGAGGGCGTCCTCGTTACCGAACATGAACTCGGCGAGGGCCTTGGAGAGCAGGGTCTTGCCGACGCCCGAGGGGCCGACGAAGATGAACGAGCCCATGGGGCGCTTGGGGTCCTTCAGGCCGGCGCGGGCGCGGCGGATGGCCTTGCTGATCGCCTTGATGGCGTCGTCCTGGCTGATGACCTTCTTGTGGAGTTCGGCCTCCAGTTGGAGCAGGCGGGCGGCCTCTTCCTTCTCGAGGCGGGTGAGGGGGACGCCGGTCATCTTGCTGACGACCTCGGCGATGGCCTCCTCGTCGACCACGCCGCACTGCTCCTTGCTCTTGTCGCGCCACTCCTGCTGGACCTGCTCCTTGCGCTTGCGGAGTTTCTCGGCCTGGTCGCGGAGTTCGGCGGCCTTCTCGTAGTCCGCGGCCTTGACGGCCTCGTCCTTCTGGACCGAGAGCTGCTCGATTTGGGCCTCGATCTCCGAGAGGTCCGGCGGCTTGCTCATGCTCTTGAGGCGGACGCGGGCGCCGGCCTCGTCGATCACGTCGATCGACTTGTCGGGCTGCACGCGCCCGGTGATGTAGCGCCCGGAGAGTTCGACGGCGGCCTGGACGGCCTCGTCGGTGATGCGGACCTTGTGGTGGCTCTCGTAGCGGTCGCGCAGCCCCTTGATGATGAGCACGGTCTGCTCGGGGTTCGGGGGCTCGACGGTGATGGCCTGGAAGCGGCGTGCGAGGGCCGCGTCCTTCTCGATGTACTTGCGGTACTCGTCGAAGGTGGTGGCGCCGATGCACTGGATCTCGCCGCGGGCCAGCGCGGGCTTGAGGACGTTGGAGGCGTCGATGGCGCCTTCCGCCCCGCCGGCGCCGACGAGGGTGTGGAGCTCGTCGATGAAGAGGATGAGGTTCTGGGCGCGGCGGACCTCGTTCATGACGGCCTTGATGCGCTCCTCGAACTGGCCGCGGTACTTGGTGCCCGCGACCATCATCGCGAGGTCGAGGACGACGAGGCGCCGGTCGTGCAGGAGGTCGGGGACCTCGCCGTTGACGATTGCCTGGGCCAGGCCCTCGACGATGGCGGTCTTGCCAACGCCGGCCTCGCCGAGCAGGACGGGGTTGTTCTTGGTGCGGCGGCACAGGATCTGGATGACGCGCTCGATCTCGTTGGATCGGCCGATGACGGGGTCGAGCTGGCCGTCGCGGGCGAGGGCGGTGAGGTCGCGGCCGAAGGAGTCGAGGGCGGGGGTCTTGGACTGGCCCTGCTGGCCCTGGGCGCCCTTGCGGGACT
>JAFLCM010000163.1 GCA_017303565.1 Planctomycetota bacterium | reverse complement strand
CGCCGGGCCTGCCCGGCGCTGGCGGGACGGGGACCACGCCGGGGGCGAACGGCGCCACGGGGTCTCTCGGGGCGACCGGCGCATCGGGCACGGCGGGCGCGTTGGGGACGTTTTCGGGGATCCTCGCGAGCGGGACCGGCGCGGTGAGTGCGCTCAACAACATCATCATGGTGCCGACCTCGGGCGGGGCGGTGTCGGTGGCGACTTCGACCGGACCGAGCGTTACGGTCGATCACGCCGTCGTGTCGACGCTGGTCTCGTCGGGGAACGTTTCTCTGGGCAGCCGGGCGGCGGTTGGGAACCCCGCGTTCGTGAACCCGAACGGGGCGGACGGCATCCCGAGCACCGACGACGACGACTTCGCGCCGGGGCCGGGCTCGGCGGCGTGGGACGCGGGGGCGAACTCGGCGGCGCCGCTCGACGCGCTGGACGAGGACAACGATCAGGCGACGAACGACCCTTCGCCGAAGGACTTCGAAGGGAAGGCGAGGTTCACCGACATGCCGGTGGCTGACACGGGCGTCGGGGCGGCGCCGATCGTGGACATCGGGGCGATCGAGGCCGATCCGACGCCGCCGAGCGTGGTGACCATCCAGCCCTCGGCGTCGCCGATCTTCAATCCGCCGGCGTTCTTCTTCGTGGTCTTTGACCGTCCGGTGACGGGGCCGGCCCCGAGCGATGCGCTTCTGGGCTCAACGGGCGGCATCGATACGACGGGCGTGGAGGTTTCCGGGTTCGAGAACCTGTGGTCGTACCAGGTGGACTTCGTGGGCGACTCGGGGCTGATCTCGTTCGACCTCCAGGACAGCGACAAGATCGTGAGCCGCTTCGGCGTTCCGCTCAACGGGGTGGGCGCGAGTCTCATCCCGGGCGCCTCGGTGAGCGTCGAGGTGCAGCAACTGACGATCGTGGATTTCTTCAACGAGTTCCCGCACAAGTTGCCGGGTCAGACGGTGCAGTTCGGCATCGGGTTCTCGGAGACGGCGTCGGGCGTTTCGGGCGGGGCTTTCAGGCTCGTGGAGTCGGGGGTCACGGGTTCGGCGATCACCAACGTGTTCTCGCAGGACGGCCAGAACTACACCATCGAGATCACACTCGGGGCGCTGCTCCCCGGGGCGACCTTCGGGTCTGTGCGCCTCGACCTCATCGACGATGACACCATCTCGTCGCAACTGACCGGGGCGCTCCTGAACGGGCCGGGGAGCTCGACCATCAACGGACCCTCCGTGACGGTGAGCGGGGACTGCAACGCCAACGGGGAACCCGACGCGTCGGACCTGAACAGCGGGGCGAGCCAGGACTGCAACAGCAACGGCGTGCCGGATGAGTGTGATATCTCCGGGAGCCTCCCCGACCAATCGTTCGGCCCGCTGCCGTATCTGAGGCAATCGGACAGCCCGTTCCCATTGAGCGGTCTGGGGACGACCGCGTTCATCGAGACCGCGGAGGACGGTCTGCTGAACACGCCCGGTGTGACCACAAACGGGGCCACGGTCTGCGGCTGCGGCGGCATTAATGACTCGGTCGACGCGGACGACGGCACGGTCGACGGATCGGGGACGAGCGGGAGTTCGATCTTCGCGGGCGACGGCGCCGGGGGCATCCTGTTCACGTTCAACACGGGCGCTTTCGGGCGACTGCCGCAGTACGCGGGCGTCGTGTTCACCGACGGCGGATTGGGCGGGAATGTGACTTTTGAGGCTCGAGACGGCGCGGGAAATCCCATCGGGTCGTTCCCCGCGTACACCGCCGACGGCAGCAACGGCGGCACCACCGCCGAGGACCGCTTCTTCGGCATCGTTCACGCCGCGGGCATCGGCTCGATCCGCATCCGCTGCACCGGCGGCGGCATCGAGGCGGACCACCTGCAGTACGGTGTGTTCGCCGGTTCGAGCCAGGACAACAACAGCAACGGCATCCCCGACGAGTGCGAAGGCCCCGCTGGCACGGTGTACTCGGTCAACCAATCGTGGCGGGTGACGGGTTCGACCCCGCCCGCGGGCTGGAACACCCAGACCGCGTTCGATGACTCGGACGCCGCGGGCTGGATTGCGCCGTTCCCGCAGGGGAGCGACGCGCAGGTGGGCCAATACGTGTGGTCGGCGCCGGGCGATACCGGCGGCTCGAGCACGACGTGGATGCGCAAGAAGGTGAACCTCTTGAGCGTCCCGACCATCGCGACCTTGAAGGCGTCGGCGGACGACGACGTGACGGTGTTCGTGAACGGGCAGCAGGTGGCGTCGGACGCGAACTGCCTGTCCGGCCCGCTGCTGTCCACGGACGTGACGGCGCTGCTGGTGCCGGGGGAGAACCTGATCGCCGCGGTGGCGACCGACTGCGGCTGCTGCGGTCGGGGCGTGGGCGTGCGGCTGGAGTTCTCCGGCGGAGCGGCCGATTGCAACGAGAACGGCATCGACGACCTCACCGAAATCGCGTCGAGCGCCGTGCCCGACACCAACGGCAACGGCGTGCCCGACCCTTGCGAACTGGTGCAGGGGACGCCGGGCGACTGCAACAACAACGGGATCAACGACGCGAGCGACATCAACCTCGGCGTCTCGACGGACTGCAACTTCAACAACATCCCCGACGAGTGCGAGGCGCTCAAGAGCCCGGTGTACTTCAGCGGGTTCGAGGGCGGGGTTGGGCCGGAGTGGTCGGTCGGGAACTCGGCGACGACGCCCAGCGGGCGGGCGTTCCTGGGTGAACTGGCGAACTCCACCGCGGTGCTGTCGCTGTCGAATCTGCCGGCGCACACGGCGCTGGCGGTTGACTTCGACCTCTTCATCATCCGTTCGTGGGACGGGAACAGCTCGCCGGGCGAGATCCTGGGCGTTCGGCTGGACGGCGTGACGCACCGGGCGTGGACGTTCTCGAACGTCGTCGGGGGGTCGCAGTCATACCCGAGAACCTTTGGCACCGCCTCGGTTCCGGCGCGGGACGGGGCGGCGGAGTTCGAGAGCCTGGGGTACGGCGCCGCTCCGTTCGGCGACTCGGTGTACCGAGTTCGCCTGCTGCTGCCGCATTCCGCGCCCGACGCGCAGATCGCGTGGTTCGCCGAGCACCTCGAGGGGATCAGCAACGAATCCTGGGGCCTGGACAACGTGAAGGTGTCGGTGATCGCACCGGGGACCGGTGATTGCAACGCCGACGGTCGACCCGATGCCTGCGGCGAGCCGCTGGCGGACGGGACGGCGATCACGCCTTACGTCACGTTCGCGCAGGGCCCGTTCGCGGGGATCGCGGCCAAGTGGCTTTACCTAGACACCTTCGAGTCGGGGAGCATCTCGGCGCCGGGGGTGAGCGTGGCGGGCGCCGCGGTGTTCGGGCCGAACTCGTTCATCGACTCCGTGGACGAGGACAACGGGTCCATCGACGGGAACGGCAACAGCGGGGCGCGCTCGCTGTACTCGTCGTCCGGCGACGCGACGATCTATTTCAACTCGCTCGACCTGGGCGGTGCGCCGCAGTTCGCGGGCATCGCGTTCACGGACCTTTCGTTCGGGCCGCGGGACGTGACGTTCGACGTGTACGACACGGGTGGCACGTTGGTCGAGACACGCACCGACAACCTGGGGGCGATCGCGACCAACGGCGACACCAGCGAGGACCGGCTGCTGTGGGCCGTGCACCGCGGCGGCATCGGCTGGATCCGGGTGTTCGCGGCGGGAACGGATTTAGAACTGGATCACCTTCAGTTCGGGCGGTTTGCCTTCCAGGACTGCAACGCCAACGGCTTCGAGGACGCTTGCGACATCGCGAGCGGCGAACCCGATCAGAACGGGGACGGGGTGCCGGACACCTGCTTGAGCGGGGCCGGGCCTCGACCGTTCCCGTTCCACGGGCCGAGCCGCGTCTCGCTGGGCGTGACGCCGTTCGGCTCCGGCACGGCGAACATGCTCGTCGCCGACCTGAACCGCGACGAGCAGAACGACGCGGTGGTGATCGCCAACTCCTCGGCGAACGCCAGCGTGTTCGTTCGTGCCAGCCAGACCGAGCTGATGTTCGCGCGGTACGACATCGGGCTCTCGGCGCCGGCTCGGAACGTGGTGGCCTCGGACTTTGACCGCGACGGGTCGATCGACCTGGTGTTCTCGACGCGGTCGGGGGCGGCGCAGAGGCTGAACGTGGTCTACAGCAGCCTGTCCCGGGGCGGACCGTTCGACAACGACGGGCTGATCGGCGGCAGCGGGGCGACGATCCTGGCGATGACGCTGATCGACGTGGACCGCGACGGGTACGAGGACATCGCGGGCGTGGACGCGAGCGGGAATCTCGTGGTCTTCATCAACACCTCGTTCCCCGGCTCGATCAGTTTCGGCGACGAGTCGGTGGCTCTGCCGGGCCTGGGGTCGCCGGACTTCGCGGCGATCGCCCGGACGTCGATCCTGTCCGGCGGCAACGACCTGGTGGTCGCGATGGGCGAGAACGCCGGCGGCGGGCGGCTGATCCGCCTGGAGAACTCCGGCGACGCCTTCGACGTGCTGGGCGTGGACTCCACGCACGCGTACACCTGCGTCGCTTCGGCGAACATCGACGCCGACGGCGTGGCGGAGATTCTCGCGGGCCACACGGGGGGGCTGAAGGTCTTCGACTCGGCGGGCAACTTCGAGCAGGACCTCGAGGGATTCAACGCGGTTGAGGTGAAGCTCGGCGATATCGATCGTAACGGGTTCGTCGACGCGCTCGTGCTCAACGAGGACGGCACGTGCACGCAGCTCGTGAACGATCACGGGTTCTTCGCGCCGCGGTCGACCGGCACGCTGACGGGCGACCCGCTCATCGCGATCGGGCTGGGCGATGTGGAACCCGACGGCGACCTGGACCTGTGGGCGACCGCCGACGGGGATGAGAGCCTCTTCGTGGTCCCGAGCCTCCTGCCGCACCGCCAGCAAGGGTTCTTCTCGACTTCGGGCGTGGCGGCGAGCGGCGATGCCCCCTCGTCGATGGCGGTGGGCGACTTCAACGGGGACGGCACGCCGGACATCGCGGCGGCGTCGTTCTTCGACGACACGGTCAAGTGGGCGCGGTTCGACCACGGGCAGTTCCGCTTCGTCCAGACAACCATCGTGGGCCCCGGCAACGATCCGGTTGCCGACGGGCCGAGCGCGGTGGCGGTCGCGGACTTCAACCTCGACGGGCGCGACGATGTGGCGGTGGCGGGGATCCTGAACTCGCGGCTGGTGGTCCGGTTCAACCCGGGCAACAGCGGGGCGTGGGCCGGCGCCACCGTGGACTCGGTGGCGACCGGGATCGGCTCGCTGGCGGTGGCTGACTTCAATGCCGACGGTGCGCCCGACATCGCGGCGGGGCTCGCCACGCCGGGCACGGTGCGGCTGTACCTCAACCGTGCGAACGGGATCGCGGGGGTCTTCGAGCCGGTGACGCTGCCGGCGGTGTTCCCCGGTGTGCGGTCGATCGCGGTCGGCGACCTCAACTCGGACGGAAGGCCGGACATCGTCGCGGCGTGCCCCGCGGGCAACCTGCTGCGGCTGGCGCTGCAGACGGACCCGATCCTGCGCTCGGAGCGGAACGTCCTGATCCCCGAGTTCAACGTGAGCTCCAGCATCGCGCTCAACGGTGCCAACGTCGTCACCGCGGGCGATTTCAACGGGGATGGTCGGGACGACATCGCGTCGAGCAGCCCGCTCATCAGCGTGGCGATCGTGTACCCGCAGACGGTGTTCGGCGAGTTCGCGGGCGGCACGGCGCTTCAGGCACCGCAGTCGGTGTCCTCGATGTTCCGAGCGGACGTGAACGCCGACGGCAACGCCGACCTGATGATGGTGGGCCGCCAGGCGGACAGCGTGTGGGTCGCGCGCGGCGTCGGCGCCGGGTCTTTCCAGGTGTCGAGCAGTTTCGCGCAGCTCGAATCGGCGACGGCGGTGGTGGCGGCGGACTTCGACCGCGACGGCAACACCGACCTGGCGTCGGCCTCGTTCGCCACGGACAAGGTGTTCTGGACGCGGAACTTCGCGGCGTCGCTGGGCGCGTACGGCGTCGGGCAGCTGTCGAGC